>CALJUK010000528.1 GCA_937975745.1 uncultured Planctomycetaceae bacterium
ATGCTAGCCCGTGATGACATCACCGTGATGACATGGAGATCGTCTTTCCTCGCAGCAGGAGTATTCTGATGCGCACGTTTTCAAATTCGACAGCACTGCAATTCGCCGCCGTCGCGTTCCTCAGCGTCACCGCCTGGTCCGCCAGTCAGGCGGCCACAATTACGGGCGAGTACATCGAGTCGCGTACTTGCGATGTCTACACAGGTCCCTGTTTTGCAAACGGCGAAATGGGTTTGGCCGGCAAAGAGGCGGTCCTCGCCTGGAAAGTCGACCAGGGAACCTGGCAGGGTGTCGGACTCGACGGTCTGGGCGTCGCGATGGTGCTCAAATCGCAGAATACGCTTGGCGATGATGGTGTTTTTGGAATGCAGCCGGGCAAAGTCGATGCCGTCCTGATCATCGACGAGAAAGCAACACCCGAGCAACGCGTGGCATTGATGTCTCTCGCCAAAGACTCGACAGCCGGTCTGGATGCAAACATCTGCCGCGTCGACACAGCTCCAATCACGCTCAAGAACGATCATCTTGACGGCCGAGGAGTGTTGCAGGCAGGCAAGCTGGCCCGAATCGAAACGCGTGGACTGCGTGACGGCGATTGCGTCTGCACAAACGAGGTCGTCTACTACCAGCCGCTTACCAAAGTGCAGAACGTCAGCCCGGCGTACACTCTCGAACAGACGTTCCAGGGTTCGGGACTCCAGTCTCAGTGGAAAAGCCGCGAGACACGGAGTTCCTTCCTGGCGACGTTCCGCAAGTAGGCGACGGCGTGATCGGACGGCAGGTTCCTCACTACAAGCAAGTGGACGTTGGCTCAAATCGATCGCAATAAAGGGGAGGTCGGCCGCGTTCCTCGCTTTAAGCCGTCCAGCCTGCGATGCGGCCCCACGCTGTTCCACCAGGGTCCGCTTCTGTCGGTGAACGTCGCCTCTCGCAAGTCGGCAACGTTCCTCCCACTTACTGGAATCTGCCCGGCCGAAATCTACCCGGCCTGAATCTGAGAGAGTTCCATCTGACCGTCCCAAGCCCCTACCTACCATCACCTCGACTGATGTGAGACTGCTTCGGAGAGAGACCATGCCCGTGACATCTCGTACTTCGCTTTACCCCGCCCTGTCGGCTCTGTTGGTTGCTGTGGCGGCGACGGCTGCCCAGGCCGACGTAACAATCAAACCGCACACTGACAAGCCAGCGGGTTACAGCGACGCCATTGCCGCTCAGGTCTCACCGGAAGGCTTTCAGTTTCAGGCCGACGGCGAACCGCTGTGCGACATTCACCTTGCCAGTTCGCTTTCGGCGAAGGCCAACTTCAAACCCACGTTGAACGTCAAATACCCGTTCCAGACAGGTCAGTTTATCGGCGTGCTGATTGTCCCAGAGGGTGTTACGTTTCACGACTTTCGTGGTCAGGAGATTCCCTCGGGAAGTTACACGTTGCGGTATGGCCAACAGCCGGTCGACGGGAATCATATCGGTACGAGCGACGTGTACGACTTCCTGCTGATGCTGCCGGCCGACGCCGACGAGTCTCCCGAACCGATCGAGGCCTTCGAAGATTTGGCCGCCAGGAGTGCTCAATCGGCCGGATCAAACCATCCGGCCATCCTGTTAATGCCGGGAGCTGACGACAAAAGGCCGACCGAAAAAGGAACGATCCTGCACGATGAAGATCACGATTTCTGGATCTTCAGTAAGTCGGCCGCAGCCAAGGCGGACGGCAAGTCGCTGCAGGTTCCCTTTCGGGTGATCGTCCAAGGTCGTGCCCAAGAGTAGTTCTGACTGGACGGCCGACCGGCTGCGAATCGCCGCTCCATGTGCGGCGAGGTTTTGTTGGCTGACTTCCTGTTTTGATTGTATCGCGTTTCATCATGCGTTCCGGAAACTCCATTCTGATGGCCGTCTGCCTGTCGGTTATTGCCGGTCTGGTTCTGGCGAAGCTCGACCCGCGGGACAGTCACTCGGTCTCGCCTTCGACAACGGTCGTGGCGGCCCCCCCCGCTGACGGTCTGCAGACGTCGGAGCAGCCGCAGACGCCTGTTCGAACGGCTGACGATAAAAATCCGCCCGACACACCACCGCGACAAGTTTTTTCCGGCCAGGTTGTGCTGCTGCGGGAGGAGTTGAAGAGTCGAGGGATTGCCACCGCTCAGGAACACGAGGGAGATGTCGTGCTGCGGACAGCCGATGGCCTGCTGATTCCGCTGCTGGCGGACTGGCGCGGTCGAGCCTTCTATCAGGACGAACGGCTGCAGAATCGCCCCGTCACACTGGTCGGCTATCTCCGCCCGAAGCTCCCGTATCTGCAAGTTCTGATGGTCTATACCGAGGACAAATCCGGCACGCTGCAATACACCGATTATTGGTGCGACATCTTGTCGATTCCGAGTGACGAGATCAAGCCGTCCGATTGCGGCCAGGGAGAGATCCGACTACGCTTGCAGCCGCAAGAACGCCCCCTGTAGTTGCAGCACTTGCCGACCAACGGAGGGCTGACGGGCGGTTTTCCGTTCCCGAGTCCAACGTCACCTTCGGGGCCCGATCGCTGAACCCTCGGGCGAATTGCAAACTCCTCCGGCGGTCAATTACTGGGCGGTCAGTCACAAGGGAAAACCTCACGGCATGTCATCATCCGCAGATTGCGAACAGTCCTCACCAGTGTCGTCAGTCGGGATCTCGATTCCGCAATGCCTCAACGCGCGGGCCGCACGACTTGTTGACCGACTGCTGGTCGAACCTGCTTTGTACCGTGTGGAACTGTATCGGATCGGATCGGCTGGCGGACTGGTGATCGACTTCGGTGTGAAGTCTTCTGGAGGGCTGGAAGCCGGTCGGATGCTGGCCCGAATCTGTCTGGCAGATCTGGCGGAGGTCACCCTCACGACGCTGCCCTACGGCGAGCGAGCCGCCCCGACGGTCATGGTGCAAACCGATCATCCGGTGGCCGCCTGCATGTTCAGCCAATATGCCGGCTGGCAGTTGCAGCAGGGACAATTCTTCGGAATGGGCTCCGGACCGATGCGGGCGGTTGCGGGCTGCGAAGATCTCTTTCAGCAGCTGAATTACCGCGAACAGGCCGACATACTGGTGGGAGTCGTCGAGTCAGGCAAGCTGCCCGGTGGTGACGTTTTCGAGCACATCGCCGAGCGAACCGGCGTGGCGACCGATCGCATTCAGTTGTGTGTCGCCCGGTGCTCCAGTCTCGCGGGAAGCTTTCAGGTCGTGGCCCGCAGTGTTGAGACCGCGCTGCACAAACTGCATGAACTCGGTTTTGACCTGACGCGAGTCCGGTCGGCTGTGGGGACGGCTCCACTCCCGCCGGTCGCTGCCGACGATCTGGCGGCCATCGGGCGGACCAATGATGCGGTCATCTATGGTGGGCGGGTCACCTTGTGGGTCACGGGGGATGACGAGAGTCTCAGCGACATCGGCCGCCGAGTCCCGTCGGCCGCGTCCAATGCGTACGGCGATCCATTTCTGAAGGTATTCGAGCAGGCGGGAGGCGACTTCTACGCCATCGACCCGCTGCTGTTCAGCCCGGCCGAAATCACACTGCTGAACATCGAGACGGGCCGCTGCCACACCTACGGACAAATCGCGCCCGACATTCTGGCGAGCTCCTTTGGATGGCTGTGATGACAGTCGGGACACGTTGCGGACGAGATCCAGGACAGAATGGTGAGCAGGCCATGCAGATCGGCGTGATTGGCTTTCCCGACAGTTGGTACGTCGCCGAATTGCAGCGGGCCGCCGAGCAGCTCGGTCATGTTTGCCAGCCTCTCGAATTTCCGGCCATCTCGGCGTTTGTCGGCAGTCGAGACGCGCGAATCGAATGCGGCGGGATCGATCTGGCAGCATTTGACGCAGTCATTGTCCGCACAATGCCCCCCGGTTCGCTCGAACAAGTTGTGGTGCGAATGGATCTGCTCGCTCGACTGGAAGCCCAGGGAACCATCGTTCTGAATTCTCCCAAGGCCATCGAGTGCGCCGTCGACAAGTTCCTGACAACGGCTCGGTTAGCATCTGCCGGACTTCCCGTCCCCCGCACTGTTGTCTGCGAGTCGTCCGAACGGGCGCTGGAAGCGTTCGAGCAACTGGGGGGCGACGTCGTCGTCAAACCGATCTTCGGTGCCGAAGGCCGCGGAATCTTTCGTGTGAGCGACCCCGACCTGGCAGTCCGCTCGTTTCGGGCGATCGAACGGACCGCTGGCGTGATCTACCTGCAAGAGTTTGTTGCGCATCCCGGTTTTGACACACGGATCCTTGTCCTCGACGGCCGTGTGCTTGGCGGAATGCGGCGGACGAGCGATGACTTTCGCACAAACATCGCTCGCAACGGCCGTGGCGAGGCCTGCCTGCTGACCGACGAGCACTGCGACCTGGCACTCCGTGCGGCCGCCGAGACGGGAAGTCGATTCGCGGGTATCGACCTGCTGCAACGACAAGATAGCCGATTGCTTGTCCTGGAAGTCAACGCGGTTCCCGGCTGGAAGGCATTCACACGCGTCACAGGGATCGATGTCGCCCAGGAGGTCATCCGCAGCCTCGAACGGTCCCGCCTGCAGGCCTCGACCGCCTGATCTGAACGGTTCTTTTTCGGTCGACGATTTCCTCTCGGACAGCCATCTTCAGGAGTGACCTCGATGCCCGCGTCGCATTCAGCCAGCCAACCGAACACTGACCAACCGGCATTGGCCGACCTGATTGCCGCGCTCCGGTCACAGATGCCGTCCGCCATGCGTTGGGCGGGGGGAATTGCCAAGCGTCTGCGAGGATTTGATATCGCTTTGGAAGGGAAGTCGTCTGGCAGTTCGAACACCGACGCACTGACGCTGGCGGACGTAAGCCTGCAGGGGCTGCTC
>CALJUK010000529.1 GCA_937975745.1 uncultured Planctomycetaceae bacterium
CCCGTATAGCAGAAGGCACACAACACCCGCCGGCCGCTGTTGTATTTGGCGAACGCCGCGCGGTTATCGCCCTGGTGGATGTAAAAGCCGTTTTTTTGCCCCTTGGCCAGATCGAGTCCGTATCGCACGCCGTTTTCGTTGATAAACAACGGTCGCGGCGGTTCTTGGCCCCACAACAGACCGTCGGCCTGCTCCAATCCTTCCGCGTCGCGAATCCCCTTCTCGGTCCGCAGCCAGATTCCCTGCGGCTCCAGTTCCTGCTGCAGGATTCGGACAATGTCATCGCGGCGGTGGGCCATCGCCAGACTGGTGATCTGCAATAACAGCCACGGGCCGTAGCGGTCGACTGTCAAACCGGACAGTCCGTCTCCTTCGCTATTGATCAGCCGGCAGGCGAGTCGATCGTGAAACTCTGGAAAGAGTCTCCGCCGCAGCGAAATTGCTGACCGAATCTGCCGGGTGAAGAAGTCGGCATCGAGAGCAACATCGGCGTCCCACTCGTACAAGCGGACGCGAATGTTGCTGTGCGGATTGAACAGCCCCCGGGCGATCGGTTCTCCATCGTCCGTTGTGAGGAGGACTTCGTCCCCTACGTCGGGTTGACCTTCGATGGACTCGATTGCTCCCGCGAAGACCCAGGGATGTCTCGCAAAGAACGGCAAGGCTCGTCGTGGTTTGATCCGGACAACGGGGAGCGCTGCCAAATCCGTGGCAGCATCTTCGATCGAAACCGATCCAGTGGTGCTGTCGTCCAGATGTTGGCTGCCGTCGACGTGTTGGTTGCCATCGACCTCGTGATTGTCGGGCGGTGTCATTGTCAGTCTGCTTCGTCGAGCGGATCAGTTTTGCCGGCTGGCGTGCTCGACTTCAGCCAGATAAGCGAGCAGGCGGTCCCGCTCGTTAGTCAGATGCCGCACCCGCAGCAGCGACTTGACCCGCGTGGTCAATTCGAGGCGGTTGATCGGCTTGGAGAGGAAGTCATCGCAGCCAGCCTGCACGGCCTTTTCGATATCTCCCATCTCGTTCAAGGCCGTTACGACCAGAATCAGGACATCGCGTGTCTGCGGATCGTTTTTGAGGATCTGGCAGACTTCATACCCGCTCAACTTGGGCATCATGATGTCGAGCAGAATCAGATCCGGACGCTGCTCGCGCACGATGTCCAACGTCTGCTGGCCGTCATAGGCCATCACCGTGTCGTAGCCCTCTGCCGACAGGTAGGCATCGAGCAACTCGCAGTTCTGTTGGTTGTCGTCCGCAATCAGGATTCGGGATGAACCCGTATTCAAGTCTTCGGCCATGGTACTCTCGTCCGAAGGAGAAGTTGGCTAACTGTGCGCCAAGGATCGGCCGACTGGTCAACTCCAGTCAGCCTGCGAACAGGCCTCAGGACGAATCTTCGCGCGGAAGACTCCCCGGTTCTGCCTGACCACACGACGGAGATTATAGCGGGAAGCTGCGTCGATTGTCAGTCCCGACGGGCAGGAAACACGGGCCATGCGGCAAGAAACGCGGGCCACCCCACGGCAGAGGGACGGTTTATCAATGCGGCGGTGTCGCTTCGATCAGCCGCCGTAAGAGTGCCTCGTTCAGCTTCCCACGGAATCGGACTTTGCCGTCGATCTCGACAACCGGGACACACTTGCCGAGCCGCTGCTGGAGATTGGGCTCGGTATCGATGTCTTTCTCGTCGATCTCCGGCAGATAACGTGCGTAGCGGTACAGGATGTCATGGGCATCTTCGCACAGATGACAGCCCTCACGCGTGTAGAGCACGAGATGGCTGAAACGCTGCCCCGGACGGTCGGGACTCCAATGATTGCGAATGACACGACGGTTGGCTAACAGGCCAAACCCAATCACCATGGCAATCACGGCGAACAGCCACCACAGCGGTTGATTACGGTACAGCAGGTCGGGAAGATGAAACGGCAGAATGTTGGCGGCATCGCCCAGTAACAGACCGAACAGGCCGGCACCGACGACCAGCGAAGCGGTTCCAAAACGATGCTGAACCATCAGTTGCAGGCGATCGTCTGGCGAGTCCTGCGGGGAAAGCGTTTCGCTCGACATCACTTCAATTCTGCTGTTTGGGTTCCAGGGCCGCGAGGCGATTGTTGGCCAGCCGACGGAGTAAGTCAACTGGGGCACTCGGTAGAGTCCGGGGAACATGGCAATCTCGGCAGCCGAGACGACCTGCGAAATGTCTTCCGGTGTCCCGTCTGTGCGCTGGCAACGGGCTGTCGGCACTGTTAAAGTAAAACCTCAGGTCAGGTCCCGCGGAAAGTGGTCTGCCGCAGGATAGCCTGTAATCATCCTGTCTAGATGCTTTCCGCAACACAGTCCGGATCAATCACCGGTTTTCTGGCATCGCGTCCAGGCCGGAAGCGGAACTGAGATGGAGATTAATCTGACTTCCGAATCTTTCTTAAATGTCGTGAAACAGAGCGGCCTGATCCCGGCCGAGAAGTTGAAACGATATCTCGACCAGCTTCGCGAAGCCGGTGTACCGCTCGATCGCGCCAAGACCATTGCCGATACCCTCGTCGACGCCGAACTACTGACGCGTTGGCAGGCCGACAAACTTCTGCAGGGGAAGCATAAAGGCTTTTTCCTGGGGAAATATCGCTTGCTGTCACTGCTCGGCAGGGGCGGAATGAGTTCCGTCTACCTGGCAGAGCATGTTCTGATGCGACGGCGGTGTGCCATCAAGGTACTCCCCTCGAAGCGTGTGGCCGATTCGTCGTACTTGGCGCGGTTTCACCGAGAGGCACAGGCGGTCGCGGCACTCGACCATCCCAATATCGTCCGGGCATACGACGTCGACAAAGAAGTCGATCGGGATACGGAAATTCACTTCCTGGTCATGGAATGTGTCGACGGCCGCAGCCTGCAGGAAATCGTCCAGAAAGATGGCCCGGTCGATCCCGTTGAGGCAGCCGGATACATCCGCCAGGCAGCCGACGGTTTGGCCCACGCCCACGCCGCAGGCATGGTTCACCGGGATATCAAGCCGGGCAACCTGCTGGTCGACAAGAACGGCCAGATCAAGATTCTGGACCTCGGCTTGGCGAGACTGTTCGTGGAGGACAATCCCGACGAAGAGGCCCTCACCATTCGACATGACGAAAAGGTCCTGGGGACGGCCGACTACCTGGCTCCCGAGCAGGCCCTCGACAGTCACCGGGTCGACGCGCGAGCCGACTTGTATAGCCTGGGTTGCACGCTGTACTTCCTGCTGACGGGGCACCCCCCCTTCACCGAAGGGACGCTGGCACAGCGACTACTGGCACATCAGACCAAAACACCCAAGTCGGTTGCTGAAGAACGGGACGATGTTCCGCAGGATCTGCTCGACATCCTCGCCCACATGATGCAAAAGCGGATTGAAGATCGCCTTGAATCGGCGGCAGCTGTCCGGGATGCTCTGGACAACTGGCTGGCGATCCACGCCGAAGGCGATTGGCAACAGCGACTCCGGATTTCGGTTGGGGCAGGGAGCGGTTTCGGTTCGACGTCTGGTTCTGGAATCGATACCGATACCGGAAGCGACCCGACACAACGATCCAATTCGGACGACAGCTCTGACGGCGGAGAATCTCCCTCGAACGAGTTGGTCTTCGAAACACCGCCGCGCACCAAGGCCAAAAGCAAACAGCACGCCGGTCAACCTGTGGCCGCAACACAGTCCAAGACGTCCCAGACAGCCGAATCGGGTGGCGGTGGCGACAACAACCTGGCGGCATTCCTGTCCGGCTTTGAAGCGACATCGGGTTCGTCCACGGAGCCCAGCGGTATTTCTGAATCGGCCGAGGCAAGTCCGCCAGACGGTTCCGCAGCCATCACAGTCGAGCAGGTGGCAGCCCCCGAATCGCCGCCCACGAAACCGGAATCGAACGTTGTTCCCACCAGCGCAGGACCGGACCGGTCCAACACCAGCCGAACCACCGAATCGTCGCCGCCAGAAGACGTGCCGATGGGAGTCCCGGTTCAACCGGCCGAACCCGAAGCGTCTGCCGACAATCCCTTCGCATTTCTGAACGACTCGCCGGCTGAGACTCAACCGACCGAGCCACCCGTGATTTCGACTCAGCCCCCTCCGGCGGCACCCGTTGCGGCGGATGCACCCCCTCCCGCAGCGCCATCGTCCCGGCCTCCCGTGGCAATTCCGACCGAGCCTCCGCAGGCGGGCGAGGCCGCGCCGGCGATGGGAATCCCGATCAGTGACTCGCACGGCCCGGACAGCGATGTGCCGACCGCCTTGCCCGTCGGTCAGTCGGTCCCTGCCCCTGTGTCTCAGCCGTCCTGGGCGCCGCCAGAACACCAGGAACGGCCGACACCCTCCGCTTCGGCGGCCGAAGACCCCGCGGCAGGCCAGTTCCCCGGTTTTGCTCCGCAGGTCTCGCCAGCCAGCCAGGATGGCCAGTCCGCTCAACCGACAGCCCCGTCGTTCGATCCGGGATCCTTCTCGCCATCGGGCGGATCATCTTCCCCCAAATCTGCACCGCGAAAACTCTCGATCGATCTTTCAAAGCTTCCCGACTGGAAGATCCTGATCAAAGACCGCAGGGTTCAAATTGGCGGCGGCACGGCCGCGGCGATTCTGGTCATGCTCACCCTGTGGAGTACATTCTCTGGGACATCGAACGGGAACTCGTCGGCAAATTCCGGCGACGGCACGGTTGCGGTGGGAGAAGGCGGAGCTTCGTCCAACGGGCAGACCATCCCCACCGATTCGAATGTCGAACTGACCGTGGGGCCGAAGGGGCATTTCTCCACATTGACTGCGGCGCTCGACTGGGTCAGCCAGCATTCCGAGACGGTTGATCTCGACCACGGCCGTGTCATCCGTGTGC
>CALJUK010000530.1 GCA_937975745.1 uncultured Planctomycetaceae bacterium
GTCGACGTCGAGCGGCCCCTCGGGAATGAGCACGATGTCGGGCTGGCCGTACGCTGACCCTAATGCCAGGTAGCCCGAATCTCGCCCCATGACTTCAATGATTGCGATCCGGCGGTGACTTTCCGCTGTCGTCCGAATCCGCTCGATTGCCTGAGCGCAGACATACACGGCCGTCGCGTAGCCCGGCGTGCAGTAATTGACCATATCCTCCAGTTCGAACTGCTCGCGGACCATTCGGCGTGTATAAACCGGTTGTCCTTTCTCCGAGGACTCGGTCCGGTCCCATTCGCTGGTTTCATCGAGGTAGTTGAGTCCCAAATCGTTGTCGATTGTCTTGGGAGCAAGCACGCAGGGGAGAAACTCTGCCAGCGGCTGCATCCCACTGATCGTGCCATCTCCGCCAACGCAGATCAGCCCGTCAATTCCCAGTCGCCCCAGCCGATCGCGAGCCAACGCCAGTTCGTCCGATTTGTTCGGATCGATATAAGTCCGCGATGCGCCGAGAATCGTGCCACCGTGGCAAGGATCGAGCTCGGGAATCGTGGTAAACAGCGGATTGAGGTGCAGATGCGGCACCCGTGGATCCAACAAGCCGGAGAACCCCTTTACGATTCCGTATACTTCGATATTCAGTGAATTCGCCTGTTCGACAACCCCGAAAATCGTAGCGTTCAGTGCAGGTGTATCACCGCCGGCTGTCAGAATTCCAATCCGTTTCATCTGCGATGGCCTCGTTTGAGGAGAAACTCTCGATCGAAGAGCCCGGAATTCCAATTCCCGGAGCCCGGCTAAATCTGCGGTAAGATCGTCTCAGAGCGAATTCACCGTGTCACGTATTGGTAGGCTCGGTAAAAGCCGGGGTTTGCAGAGGTGTCACGTCGACATTCGAGAAAACACACCTTGAGCCACATTGTCGAATTCCTGAGAATGCCGCTCCGACGGGAAAGCCGCTTCGCAAGCGCGGGGACATTCTGCTGCATTTGCGGGCGGCCGACAAGACTGCTCTCGTCCACAGGTGAAGTTTCTGCTGCGGTTCCCGGTCAAACGAAAACCGTTGCACATGCCTGACACAGATTTGTCGTTCGTCCGACACGAGCGGACGTCGAACCAACCCACGCGGTGATCTCTCGTTGAGGACGCCGAGCAAGACTGTGACAGTGGTTGCGAAGGCTGTCCCTGCATCTGCGGAGTAAGACCCATGTTACGTTCGTTCGCGACTTGCCTGTTTTCAGCACTTCTGGGAGGCCTGATCGCTGTCTGGCTGACCCATCCTCACGAGTGGTCGCCCAAGGCTGCCGCTGCGGCAGCCGGCGAAGCGAAGTCGCCGCAGGTTGCCCTCGCGGCACCGAGTAACGACGAGCCTCCACAGCGCCCCGGCCCACTGCTGGCCCCCGTGCCGCCCGGCGGATCGATCGCAGCGGACCTCTACGAAGACGAACGCGTCGGCGTTGCCGTCTACGAGCGGGTCAATCGTGGGGTCGTCAACATCACCACCCAAAGTGTCAAAGTCGATCGATTCTTCCTGCTGGAGATGAGTACCGAAGGTTCCGGCTCGGGCCTGGTTCTGGACAAGCTCGGGCATGTCC
>CALJUK010000531.1 GCA_937975745.1 uncultured Planctomycetaceae bacterium
TGTCCTGAGCACGCTTGTAAATGGCTGCCATGCGGAACCTCGCTTTCGACAATTATTTATTTCGGAAATGCCCCGTTATTCTCTGCTGTTTGGCGGTGGGCAACCGTCGGCGATCCATTGCAGTACTTCTGCGGACCGCCAACGCGTGTTGCCACCAAGCCGCACGGGTTCGATGAGTTTGCCTGCACTCAGCAGTCGCCAGACGGTTCGCGGGGAGACATTCAGCATCTGTGCCACCGTATCGGCACCGACGAGGACAGGATCGCCGTGCTTGTCGGCTAAATCGGTGTCAGTCTGCGGTACTTGACGCATTCGTTTCTCCCTTCTCCACCGCTTCGTGAGGTTGTGTCAGCCAGGGGCATACCGCCCGAACAATCTGCACACAATGCGAGCTGCAGCGTGGACACGCTGAAGGCCGATGTCGCGAGAATGCCGTGGCGTTACAACGACAACAGAGCAGATACCATCGTAGCCGCGTACGGGTCATCTGTCGGTACCGCCTGTCGAGTTTCCATTGTGTCGGAAAATCCATGAATGGGCTTCGTCCAGTGCCTTGCACGCAACCAGCAAATCGTCGCGGCCAAAACGATTCGATTCGCGCCATGCATCCCCATCCTTGAACAACCGCACGACGGAGACCGAGTGTCGTTCGCCTGATTTGGTTTGATTGCGCCACACACTGACTTTGATGAGTCCGAATCGAATCTCGTGGACGGGCCGCTTCGACATGATCGCGTTCTCCCGATGCATTGTTGTGGAATAAAGGCCCTCGACAGGCACGTAGCCTGCCGAGGGTCCATCTTCTTACCGCGACGAAACCATAGAACCTGTTCTGCTGTTACGTGACGGAACGAGTGTTTCCAGACACGACGCCAGGCAATGAAGATCGTCGCGCACGCTTGTCCTGGATTCACATTCCGCGAGGCCGACCGCCAGATCTCTGGTCAGCTGCGGCATCCATAACAGGTCCTCGGGAAAGTAAAGGAAATCTGCAACCGTTGTCTCCGTCTGCCCGACCCGTATCGTTCGCCATACTCGCAATGAAAACGCAACGGGAAACTGCTTCCCATACAGTTGTGGCGTTCTCTTAATCGTGGCTTCCCACGAACCAGCGACAATCGATCGAGCTGTGTTGTCGGGTAGACTCAACAACGAGCTTGCATTTTCCTTTGCTTCTGTGGTTTCTTCTTTCATCGAACTATCACTCCATAAACCGGGGCCTTCGGCGTACGAATTTGTGCCTGGCCCCACTTTTCATCACTTTCCACGCTCACTTCTCCGTCGAACGTGGATTCGCTCTCTGAGCGAACAACGATCTCCGTGCAGAAAGATTCGAGAGTGAGGGCCGCCAGTGACGGCGGCCCTCGAAGGAATCACTCATCAGCACCCACCTCCATCGGTAAGACAATGGTTGTCTGCTGACGAACCTCGTCAGTTACAATCCACAACGTCCGACCGTCACTGGAGCGGTACTCAGAGAGCACCTGGCCACTCAGGTCGTGTCCACAAACGGCCGCGGCTTCGAAGAAATTCCAGATATCCACGAGTTCATGGCTGCACAACGCTGACCATAAATCGAGAATCTGAATCTCCGTTGCCGCGCGATCGCTTACACGAACCCGCCCAAAGTCCTTTGGCCAGAACATCATGACGTTGGATTTCACCTGACGGACCATTCCGAGAAGGCACGCATCTTGTACTGGCTGCTGATGCACCAACTCAGCACTTCCCTCATCTCTCTTTTTCTTTCGTAAAACTGTCATTCGCTCATTTCCTTGTGGCGGGCCTGATCCACGTCGTGCGAATCAGCCCATCTGTCACCTCCTTTCCTCAAGCGAGGAAGGCCCGACATCCGTGTCAGGCCACGCCAAGTTAAAGTCGCCGTCCGACCTCGTCAGGAAGGATTGCGGTCGTTATTCGGCCACCGCTGCTCGTCACGAGCCACATCGCTACACCCTTCGGTGTTTCGTACTGCGAGACGTACTCGAAACCCTGCGACGGCCAGACCGTTCCGTTCACTCGATCACATTGTCTCGGGCGATCGGCACACTGGTGCTGAATGAAGGCATCCCAGACTTCATCAGCCCGGATTTCACACGCAACTCTCCGACTCGTCATAAACAAGTCGCCCTGCAGCGGATCTCCATTTGGAGGAATGAGGACCCGGCTTTTCGGGGTGCGCGCGATCGCCTCCACCACGCTGTCGTTCGACGACAAGTGCGCTGAACAGACAAACTTGACTATCCTCTTCATTCGTGAGAGTGTTTTGACATCACACATAACTGAAATGTCCTTAAGTTGGCCGGTCTGCCCGCTGCAGACCGGCCGTTTGCATTCCTTAGAGCCCGTAAGCCCTAAGACTTCCCTTGGGTTTTCAGCAACTCCCAAGCTGCCAGAACGGCAAGGATAGCCAGGCAAAACAGACCGCCTGCATCGTAGTCGTGGGCTCTTTGCCACTCACCATCCTTGTCAAGGTAGGACCTTCCGATCAGCATTTTTTCAAATGGCGATCCGTCCTTCCGTTTGTTCTGCACCTTGGTGACACCAATACTTCCAAGGTTCCTCTTCCAGGGCACAAACGTGCCCTCCGTCTCGTTTTCCAACGTCACCTCCTTTCAGGCTGTGGTTGTCAAATTGCGCTGAGCTGCCACATTGCGTCCCAGCGCGAAGTAAAGAGCCGCCATATGATTTACTGCCCGGCAGCAGGGGTCAGGACGCCATACGTTTCAAATCCCGGCGACAGGGGATCCCGCGTTTTTTTCAATCTGCTTGCGGATGCAGAAGAATTCACGTGACATAGTAGAAGGTTGGGTGACTCAGCCCGGACAGGACTGAGCCACCCGGTCGGTGACGAACTACGCGGCTTGCAGAATTGACTCGGCACGCTTCCTTCGCAACGGCTCCTCGACTCGCTCGTCATCCTTGCGAGTCTCACGAGCATCTTTCTTGGCGAAGTCGGCGACTTTGAGTGCCAACTCAACTTCCTCCGGTTCAGCGTGTTTGACAACGAAATACTCAGCGTCACCCCACCTGAAGACGGTCGAGATGAGTTTCTCATCCATCGCCGTCCGAACCGAAGTGAGTGTGCCGTCGATACCCAATGCCATGTTGCGATACCGGATTCTGCCTCTCCGCTCGTCAAGTCCCAAAACCTTCCTGAAAACGATTCCTTTCACTCTGGGAAATAGTCTCATAGCATCCTCCATCAGCCATGAGTCCCGCGATCACAGTCGTCGCGAAGACCAAAAAGGTCGCCATATGTTTTGCTGCCCGGCGACAGGGGACAGGCCGCCATACGTTTCAAATCCCGGCGACAGGGGATCCCGCGTTTTTGTGAACTGCTCGCGGATGCAGAGATAATCCGTACGCGATGAAACGAGCGGCCTCCTGCCGTCCGTTTTGCCAGTCGTGAAGAGGGAACAGCGTTGTGCAAACAGATGCCGATCACCGCATTGCTCCAGGCTGTGGCGTTTCGCAGATGTCCCTGCGATCGTCTTCATGCACGACGCGTACAGGGTACCGACGTTTCTCGGACGCCCGAAAAAAGACGCACCTGAACCGGCATCTACGACGGCATCTATGAGGCAAGAGGTTACGGAACAGAATGCCGCGTCCGTCCGTTCGGGAGCGTCGGCAGCCAGGACGCTCCTGTCCTTGACGCTCGTATTCGATGAACCGACCTGAGCAGGAAGCCCCGCCTTTTTGTTCACGCGTATCTCTGGCAGCGACGCGAGTCTGTCAGGTATGGCTCTGCAAAATGCGCACGGCGACGATCCTGGGCGATACGGGGCGTACCGCGAGAGAGTCCTTGCGTTCAGGAATCGATCAAGTACGGTGCTGGCAACGATGTCTCGCCGCTGAGTCAACTCAGACGACAAACCTGGGACGGCGAGAAGCGTGACGAGTGCCGTATCAGCGAAGCGGTCTTGACTCGCAATCGATCCCTGCGACCGGCCGGTCCGTCTGTACGCGCGAAATGCCGACCGGCTTTGATTGCTGGAACCGCTCACGTGGTGGGTCTCAACTCAACCCAATTGGTCGCGACCAGTGGAAAGCCAGTTGGGACCCGAAGCTGACTCCTCCCCACGACAAGGCGTTCGGGCAGGACGTGTCCCTGCCGCCACGCCCTTGGATGGGCGAGGCGTGACGGCAGGAACACTTACGGCGATTGTCTCGGTCAGAGGGCGCTAACCCAACTGGCTTTCCACCGCCCATGTCCACTGCAAGGTTCTTTCAGTGTGGCCTTCATCCGGCTTGGGGTCGTCTGGTTTCCGGCTGGGGCGCTTCCGACGGATCTCTGCCGCATGCCCGATCTGCCACCAAGGTCGAGGAGACACTGCCTTTGAATGACCACCGGCAGCGGCAGCCGCTCGACTCAGTTTTCGAATGCTTCGCCGAGAGGCTGGCCGGCGCAGTTGGGACCGTTGCCCCGCAGATTCTGATCATCGCGACGTGTGCGCTTCGACCCACGAATCGTCACTGTGCCGTCCGCGTGGCGCTTCGATCATTTCATTTCGAAAGCCGTGGCCTTCAAGTCCCCGATCCATCACTCGGAATGGCACGTAGGGTCTGTCTCGTAAATGCCGGTCTAGGTGCCGGCTTTTTCCGGCGAAGCGGGGCCTCAGAGTAAACTTGGTGCCATTTGTGCTTGCAACGTGTCAGCTCTGAGTAGGTCCGTTCACGTTGGATCGGACTTTCGGACATGATCGTGGGAATCGATGGCAATTCAGATGCACCTGACTGCGCGTGACGAGGAAATCTTGATGGCACTGCTCTCCAAGGTCCGAGTCTTCTCGCTCGCACAAATCGCCAAGACCTGGTGGTGCGATTCACTCAATTCCGAACGGACAGCGCTTCGTCGATTGCAAAGGCTGTCGGCGAGCAATTTACTCAGCATTCGCTCCATTCTCGCGAAGCCCATTCCGCGACTCGAAGCTCCACTCATCAGGTGGC
>CALJUK010000532.1 GCA_937975745.1 uncultured Planctomycetaceae bacterium
CGAATCGGCCGATGTGCGCGAACATGCCGCCCGGTTTGTCGGCGATGACCATCGGCAGATCGACCAGCAGAAAACTATCAATCCCCCAGGCAAACAGCCCTAACACAGTCCCCAGCACCAGGCCGGTTGCGCGTCGAACAATGGGATCGGCCCGCCACGCATCTTGCAGCCGACTTTGGACCAACAGCGCCCAACTCCCCAGGACGGCTGTCAGCAGGAACAGGCTGATGGCGCCCCAGTCGTCACTTCCCGAGGGAACACCCCCGCGAAACATTCCGTTGGACAACAGGACCAGACCGGCCGTCAACACAATCGCAGCCGTCAATGCCTTCAGCAATGAGGCCACCAGTTCCGTCGCGTGTTCCCAGAAACCCCACGATGTCGACTGGGGAATCATGCATTTGCCTGACCGCAGTTCCGACCAGAATGTCGACCGGTGAGAAGTGGATGGTTCCGGTGGCCCGCCATGATCTCCACGTTGCGGCCGGCCGTGTTGGTTGTGATGTCGATGGCCGTCCGGCCCGACTCCCGGTCGCCAGTGAAGCAACCAGTCGACGGCTTTGGTCGCCGACAGAATGGCGACACCCAGGATCAGGAAGAATGTCAGACCGGTCCACCCACCGAATCCGCGGCGTACCATCACCAGCAGGAGGAGCGGGACGATGATGAACCAGTTTCTGCGGCAGAACTCGCCAGCCGACTGATGCCAGGGCTTCTCGCCAGGGTTCTGGGTGGCCGCGCTGCGCGCTGTTCCTGCCGTCTCGTTTCGGGCGGAACTGTTTGGCGGCGGTTCGTCGTCCAGAAGTCGCGTCTTGCGAAGTGGCTCGGATTGCGGGGGAAGCTCACTACGGCTGGTCGCCAGCGGGTTGAGAGCCGCTTCACCGGTTCGTGTGATGGCTGCGTCAAACTCCCGGAAGAGCTGTTCGAGGGTTGGCGTCCGCTCGGCCGGATTCTTTTGGAGAGCGCCAGCCAGGACAGGTTGTAGTTCAGGAGAAAGAACGCTGAGGTCGGGCTGCTCGGTGAGATGCTTCATCAGAATCTCGCCTGCCGTTTCACCGGTGAACGGCACGCTGCCGGTGAGCATTTCGTACAGAATAATGCCCAGGCTATAGACGTCGACTTCGCGACCGTACCGTCCGTGAGCCACTTCCGGCGCCATGTAATAAACGGTGCCAACACTTTGGGTGTGGGCACTGCGGCGGCTGACTGTCATGAACTTCGAGAGTCCGACGTCGCCAACTTTGATGACGCCCGCTTCGGAGAGCACGTTGGCCGGCTTGATATCACGGTGGACGATGCCCCGATCGTGCAGGAAAGCGACTCCGCGGGTCATGCCCTCGAGCCAGTGTCTGACGTCGTCGACCGGCATTCCTTCCGGATGGGCGGCGATCACCTTTTCCAGATTTGGGCCGGAGACATACTCCATCACGACCCAATGGTCGCCGTCCGCATCGCTGCGAATATCAAATATCGTGACGAGATTCGGATGTTTCAGATTCAGGCATTGTGAGACGCCGCGCAGTTCGACGTCCAGGTTCTGCTGCAGCAGTTTGAGAGCGACTTCTTTGCCAGCGTCGCTCAGCGCGTAGTACACCTCGCCAAACCCGCCCCGGTAAATGGCGCGTTTGATGGTGAAACCGTCCAGTGGGCGTGTTTCGGGTGGAAAGGTGAACTTCATGATTCGGACTTCACACAACAAATGGACTGGGCTGAAGCGCCTCAAGCATGATACCACTCCCAGTGGAACTGTTGCTCTCCGCCGACAACCGGTGTCCGTTCGGGAATCTGGTTCGCCTGGCGACCGGGCTGGTCGATCAATTCGAGTTGTTGCGAGGATCGACAACCGAGGCCGTCCTTCTCGCGCATCAAGACAACGTCTCCCTCCCATTGTGGACATTGAATGTGGCAGTGCGGCCGTGGTCCCAGAAGGCAAAATTCTGTCATCAGCACGACTCCGTCCAGACGACGCATGGGCCGATGATCGCTCAGAAAGTCCAGACAGGCCGAACCGGACAACGATGTGGGGCGGCGAAAACGGATACGAACACTCTCTTCGAACTGCAACTCCTGCCCGTTCTGCAGCCAGACCGGCTCGACGATCGGGACGCCATCGACCGCCGTCGTCCCGTTCGGTCGCAGCAAATAGCCCTCCCCCTGGTGATGAATCGACGCGTGGTCCCGATGCAAGTTGGCCAACAACCGCAGCCCCGGACCCTCTGGCCTGTCGCCGGCCGCACCAATCAGAAACGAACTCGCCGGCGCCAGCAGAAAACTCCCCACGCCGTTGACCCACAACTGCATTGAACGCTGGGCTTGTGTCAGAAAAGCAGACATACGGACATCTCGGCTGTTTGCTTTCGTATCAGTCGGATCCCTGACGTCCATTCGACCAGATGAACGCAATTCAAGCGGCAGTGGTTCACGCTGTCGGGTGGAATTCTTGTGATCTTCATTCTACTCGATGAGTTCCGGCCTGAGATCCCTCTGTTGCCTCATGCATGCAAAACGTCTGTGTTCCCCTGCGTCCCCTGCGGTCATCTGCCAGCCCACTCAATCGGGTCGGTCGCATTAATTGGCTGGTGTAGCGTCGGCCAGTTTGGCATCGCCGGGCGTCATTCCGAAGTACGAATCGACACGCTGCACGATGTCTTTCGCATTGGCTGACTCTTCGTGGAGAGGAATCAGATTGGCGAATTGACCTTCGGCGTCGAGAAGTTGTTCCTTCACGTCGAGCTGCTTGTTCAACTCGCGAATCAGCGTCTTGGCACGGGTCAGAGCCGATTCATCGATGGCCAGTTCGCTGACGGTCTCGGCCGCCTGGACCGCCTTCATGCGGGCCGTCAACTGTTCCAACTGCACTTCCAGTTCTCCCTTGGCCGTCAGCATCGTGGCCAGCTTGTCCTGGTTGGCCTGCAATGCCTTCTCGCGAGCCGCCAGGATCTGACGATCCTGCTTCAGCGAGTTCTCAGCCAGTTGGAACCGATCGAAGCGGCGGGTCAGATCGCGTTGGACATCGTCGGCCGAATAAGTCCGACCGGCAAAGACGAACCTTTCGCCACCGCTGGCCAGTTCTTCCCGCAGTGAGAAAATCGCCAGTCGTTGTTCTTCCAGACCGGTATCGGTGCTGGCAATCTTTCCGCGCAGATGTTCCAGCTCGACTTGCTGTTCTGCCACGACATGCATGCACTGACGAATGTCGGGAACCAGCTGTTCGACCATTTTACGAGCCCGCTGGACTTCGAACTCAATGGGCACTTCTCGCTTGACCGCATCCCGGACCGAGTGGGCCGTCGTGTGCAGGTAGCTGCGGACATCCCGACCAAACAGAAACGTGCCGGCAAACATGACTGCCAGCGTGGTGACAATCGCTTTCTTGATCATGGCTGTTCTCCTTCGCGTGATTGATTTCGCCCCAAACCGTCTCCGGCAGGTAGTGCGCGGATCGACGGCTTTCTGGGAAGTGATTCGCCGGCGAGGAGAAAATCTTGCAAAGAATCGGTGGAAATCCGGGAAGATCGAGCAAATGCCGCCCGGCGTGAACCTTACGGTGGACATGATGACCACGGATCCGCGGGGATCGCGCGGAAGATGTGACTGCCGGGACGCGGGGGATCGCAGAGGG
The DNA here is from genome assembly GCA_937975745.1 of uncultured Planctomycetaceae bacterium. GTDB lineage: Bacteria > Planctomycetota > Planctomycetia > Planctomycetales > Planctomycetaceae > CALJUK01. The sequence goes on from CALJUK010000532.1 coordinate 3,623, forward strand.
GCCACTTCGTGTGGTTTTGACGGACGGCGAGGTTGAACCCCGCCGCTCAGCATCGGGAGCTTGCTGCAAATTCCTCTCCCTCAAGGCAGAGAGGGGGATAAGTCAGATAGATGTCACCGCCGGGGACGCAGGGGAGCGCAGGGAGCCCGTCCGTTTTGGGTGAAGCGATGAGCGAGTAAGTTCGCTTCATCCTACACCGCTATTCCGCATCCTCCCGTGGACGCACCGCAAGCTATGTCGACGATTCCTCCACAGTCCACATCTCTTTCACTGGATTAATCTCCCATGGAAATCATTATTTGTCGGATTGCCACGCGTGGGCACATGTATTGGCAAATCCACAAAGAATTCTCATTTTTCGGTTGAGACTGATTGAAGCGGTTGGGTAGGGTCGAGTTTAGTAGGGTCTGCATCGTCTATCGTCCAGATCCTTTGCGACTGTCGGAGCATGGTCGAAGGAATCGATCGTCCTGACGCACTCTCACCTGCCGAAAGGGCTCTCACGATGATGCGTCGACCCACACTTGCCTTCGCCGTTCTGTTTTTGTTCCCTCAAGTCACTCAGGCCGATGTCCTGTGGAACTGGTCCTGGACCGGGAGCAATGGCACCGAATCGGGAACCTTCATCACCGATGGCACCTACGTAGGAGACCCCCAGGCGGCCGGAACTTACACCATCTTGGACTTTGAATTGCTCGCCTCAGGCAACGCCCAACCGCTTGGTAGCGTCAGTGGTGGCGAGTACCGGGTTGGGCAGGCAGAGCAGGGCCCGTCCGGCTTCATCTGGGATGGAAGCGAGGCGACCCAATGGTGGCGTGCCGGCGGTATCTATACGAATGGAACCAATATCTCTCAGTTCGACTATAGTGGAAGCTACCTCTTCTTTCCCGGGGTTTACAGACTTTCGGGAGGTGACGAGGAGCAATTGGATACATCGTCTTCCCTCACCATGTCTGCCGTTGGCGAGCCCCAAGGAAATGGCCCTGCCGTCCCCGAACCGTCCAGCATTGCCCTGTTGCTGATGGGTGGTGTCGGACTGGTCGGTTACGGCTGGCGAAAACGTCGGCAGGTCTGATGCCCGGCGGGCACAGAACGCTCTCTCGCGCAGC
>CALJUK010000533.1 GCA_937975745.1 uncultured Planctomycetaceae bacterium
TGCCAGCCCAAACAACGCCGCCACAGGGGCCGCAGCCGACACGTGGGCCACACCAACACCGGTCAGCTTGGCCCAAGGATTGAGCACGTCAATGATAGCGCGGAACGGGTTCCAGAGGGCCAGCCACCAGCCGGCTGAGCTGTCGCTCCCGACGACCGCGATGCCCACTTCGATCAGCGCCAAAAAGACGACCAGGCCGAGCACACTGACGGCCATTGTCTGGAACGTCTTATCACGGGCAAATGCCACCAGCGTTCCCCAGCTTCCGGCGGCGTATGCTGCGACGGCACAAATGGCAACGGACCAGCCGATCTGCGCGAGTGTGACTCCGCCGAGCAGATAGATGAACAGGAACACCGGCACCGAGACGCCGAGCAGAACAGCGACGACCAGCAGGCTGGACATCAATTTGCCAAGCACCAATTCGCGATCGCGCATGTCGGTCATGAGCAGGAGCAGCATGGTCCGGCGGTCTTTTTCCTGCGCGACGCGTCCGGCAGCGAACAGTAACGCGAAGAACAGCACCAGCGAGAGTTGGACAATCGAGAAGACCTGGAATACCAGCGAGCCGAAACGGGCCAGGTCACTGAGATTGCGGGCCTGCTGCCAGCCAAACGTCGCCTGACTCGCCGTGTACATCAAGACGAACAGCGCGGCGACATAGCCGGAACGAATCAGGAAGTGACTCAACTGTCTCGGCTGGGTCAATGCCTCACGGGCGAATATTGGTCCAGTCAGCACGCGTCACTCCGGGTGAAGGCCGATTCGGGAGGAATCTCAGTCGATCTGTCTCAGGTCCATCACGGAGCCGTCCTCCGGTCAGCGCGGTGGCAACTCCCAGACAAGCCGACATTATAGACCGACGGTGGGACAATTTTGAACGCTGCGGTCAGTAAAGGAAGGGGATCAAGGCCGCCCCGACGCGATTGTTCCTGATGGGATTGCGCACGGGAGACGCCTGGGTGGTGTTCACAGCGTCAGCCTGTCGAACCGCGATCATCGCCCCCACAGACGACCGAATGTGTGCGTGTGACCATTATATCCGGTCACGCGGGGCTGGCGGAGTCCGTTGTCGATGGTTCTGCCCCGAGCAGGTGCTAAAATGAGCGGCGGACGGCGAACTCGGTTAGATCGTCCAGGACACGATAGGCGGGGGAATCGCTCAGGCAGCTGATCGCGACCCGCGCCTGACCGGCGAACTCGAGGGCTCGCTGGCGGGAGAATTCGATCGCGTCGTACTGCTCCAGGACGGAAAGCAGTGCTGTCACGTCGGTTGTCTCTGGGCTGGCCAGCAGTTCGCGGACCCGCTGGGCGTCGGTCGGTTCCGCCTGATCCAGCAGGCGGATCAGCGGCAGCGTCAGCTTCTGCTTTACCAAATCCGAGCCGAGCGTTTTGCCGGCTTGCCGCTCGTTACCGCACAGGTCCAGTAGGTCGTCTGCAATCTGGAAGGCAATACCCAGCGTGCGACCATACTGCGACATCGCTTCAATGACTTCTTCCGAGGCGTCCGAATAGATGGCACCCAGTCGACAGCTGACAGCGCACAATTCGGCTGTCTTGCCTTCGATGATTTGCAGATATTGTTCCTCGGTCAGGTTCAGATTGCCCCGTTCGTGGATCTGTGCCAGTTCCCCTTCGCAGACCAGGTTGGTGGCCCGCCCGATCAGCCGGCAGGCCTGGGCGCTTTCGAGTGTGGCAGCCAGATGGAACGCGTGCGTGAACAGGAAGTCGCCGAACAGGACACTGGTTTCGTTGTTCCAGCGGGCGTTGACGGTGGCGACGTGCCGGCGGATGTCGGCTTCGTCCAGAACGTCGTCATGGACCAGCGTGGCGGTGTGAATCATCTCGACAACGGCTGCCAGGGTGTGGTGCTCGGGCCGAATTCCGCCACAGGCGGACCCGGTCAGCATGAGCAACATGGGCCGTAACCGCTTGCCGCGAAACCGGGTGATGTGTTGCAGCACGTCCGTAATGTAGGGGTGCCAACTGGTCAATTCCTGGTCGAAGATGTCATCAGCTGTCTGCAGATCCGCCCCGATCAGTTCGTCGACCCGAGCCAGCAGAGCTTGAGCTGTGTCCTTGCTCATCGTGGGTTAGCTTTCGTGCGAATCGCGGACAAAGTGGCCACTGCGGCCGCCCGCTTTTTCGACCAATTGAATCGGGCCGATGGACATCCCCCGGTCCACAGACTTACACATGTCATACACAGTCAAGCCGGCGACAGACACAGCCGTCAAGGCTTCCATTTCGACCCCGGTTCGGGCCTGAACTTCTACTTTCGCTTCGATCCGCAATGTGTGATCATCGGTTGCCTCCAAACTGACTGTCACATGGTCCAGCCCCAGCGGGTGACACAACGGAATCAGCTCGGCCGTCCGTTTGCTGGCCATAATGCCCGCCAGGCGAGCGATTTCCAGTACGTTTCCTTTGGAGACACCGTGATCGAGAATCAATGCCAACGTGGCCGGCTGCATCCGTACGAAGGATTCGGCCCGGGCTATCCGTGGCGTGATTTCCTTCTGCCCGACGTCTACCATCCGGCTGGCGCCAGAATCGTCGAAATGGCTCAGATTGGACATGCATTGCCGCCGGAGACGTGTTCGAAACAGTGCTGGCAGGCGACTTTCTTCGACCCGCGAATCAGCCGCAAAAATACCCGTGAACTATAGCCCTCAGCAAGAAAATCGACAACCATCGGCTCACTCTCCAGAGATGGCGGGCTTGGTGTAGAAACCAGCCAGCGTGGCGCCCCCCCGCCGGACGGCCGCCGTAGGCTGACTCTGCGAGGCCAGATTGCGGAGTTCACTCGGCAGGGCCGAACGCCTGAAAAAGACGAGCAAAGGCCGTGACGTCTGACTGGAATCGTTTTTGTACGGCAGCAGGTGAATGCGTCGGTTGTGTAACGCAGGACACTGTTCCTCAAGTGTTTGCAGCTGAAAGGGATGAAGCACCGGAGCCACGTCCAACTCGCTGTCGGCGGGTAACCGCTCGGCGACTTCACGCAGCAGCGAGCGGGTCAGGCTGTCCCCCCAGTAAGTTGTCTCGAAACCGAGTGACTCGGCACCGCCCGGTCCCCCCACTATCAGATTGTAGTAACTGAGGTAGCACGGAGTTGTCATTCCCAGCCCGCTGAACTGGGCGGCGAAGAACGCGACGAACGCGATCTGCCACACGCGGTGGGGATGGCTGTTTGATGCGATCTCCCACAGCCGACTGGCTCCAAAGCCGACAAAAACGGCCAGTAAGGGAAAAACCATCAAAAACAGTCGGACTCCGTCGTAGACTGCCACGCCGGGCAAGGAAAAGACAACCAGCGGAAACAGGATGTTTCCCAACAGCAATGCCTCGCGCGTCGGTCTACGGAGTGTGGCTCGGTTGAGCCAGATGCCGTAACAGGCCAGTCCCAGAGTACCCACAGGAATGGTGACGGCCGACATGACCCACGGGTAATGCCAGGGAACGCTTTTGTCGGCAAACTGTTGGCCGAGATACCAGACAGCCAGTGACGCTCGCTCGGTCGTGCTGGCAAAGTAAGCGACTGCATTTCCAACCGGGTCGAGCCACAACCAGGGCCACCCGACAAAGAAGACAATCCCCCCTACCAGCCAACAGGCGAGCAACGGGACGATCGCCCGAGTTCGCCATCTCCAGACGGTCCAGATTGCGAGTGGGATTGGCAGCAAGACTTCCTTGATCTTCGTCAACAATGCCAGGCCGAACATGACCCCTACACAGATATGGTTCCGCCAGCCGGGAGGACCAGTCGATTCGGGGTTGGCCTCGGCGGAGACGTTCTTGCCCCGGCCCCAGAGTTCCGCCGCCGTCAGGACAGCCAGTGTGTAGGTCAGCGTGACGAATGTTTCCAGCACAGCCAGGTGGGCATGACCGACAAGCCTGGGAAAAGTGAGGAGCGATACCGCGGCCAGCACACCGGCCACTTGACCATACCAGCGGGACGTGAATGTCCCGATCGCAACAATCAGCAGACCAAAGGCCGTCACGGGCGCCACTCGGGCCGAGTTGATGACAAACTGCGAAGTGACATTTGCATCGGGAAACTGGCCTTCCGGCGAGCCGTCCCAGCGAAACGCGTTGACCAGGTCGTGAACGATGCCAATCCACCAGCGACCAAGCGGCGGGTGATCGGGAAGGTGGCCGAAGATCTCGCGAATGCTGTCAGGATGAGTGAGCCCGAGCGGTCCGTAGGCCTTCAGTCCCGCGACGAACAGAACGCGTTCCTGAACATTGAAGACCTCGTCGATGGTGACTCCAGGCCCTTCCCGCAGTTGCGGATCGCCCCCAGCCGAGTCGATTTCCGTACCGACCCAGAGGCAGGCAAGGACCGCAACAATGGCTGGCCAGAGCATTTGTTCCCAGACCTTCGCGTCGCGCAGCCGCTTCCGATCGGTGTCGATCGGTCGGTCGGAAGGCGAAGGTCGGCGGGACATGCGACGTGGACCCTGGGTGACGAGCTGTCAGAAACCACTATTCTGGGGCTGCCGACA
>CALJUK010000534.1 GCA_937975745.1 uncultured Planctomycetaceae bacterium
TAGACCAGCACGTTGGTGTCCAGCACCCCCGAGATGCCGAGTTCATCCCAGTTCCCCATAGATGTCGTGCCGCGTCAGTCGCCCCTTGACGCGGCCGTCAACAACGTGCAAGCCTCTTCCGCGAACACTGCGCCGCCGCCGCATTGCCGGGACTTCGCGTCGCAGCGCGTCGACCACGGTCTGCAGCGTGGCAATCACCGGTTCGGGCAAACCACGGACGTCAATGGTCGTCATGGAGGACTTTCGTGTCATGCTGACAGCATGCCACGCGACAGCCAGGCAGCGCAAGTCATTCAGCGGCCGACTTCTTGAATTGGAAGCCGACTTGAACATCGGGCCGGCTTCGATCGTCTCGGTATTCTCTTGGTGGCGGGCCTTGCGAGGCCTGTGCGACTACTTGTCCGCAGCGGTCGCTGTCTGCTCCATCGGCTCTGATTGCCCCTCACGTTCTGCGACGTGGGACATCGCCATCTGCAAGACGGCTACTGCGGACGGCAGCTCACTGAGTGCGAAACTGCTGGCGGTCTTCCATTCCTCACCATTCTTGAAGCTGCGCTGGAGTGAGACGGACCGAAACGCGCGCCCGTCTTCCGTTGAGTTGACAAACACCGACGCCGACACCGCGCCGATGCGGAATATCTTCTCTGGTTTCTGCATGTTGGATCACCTCCCTTCCCGTTGAGCGTGCCCCGTGCGGTGTGATCCGTCAACGACGCGCGATTCGTGGTGAGCAGTACATCGCACCCGTCATGCCTTGCGCTACCGGCGAACCCGTGGAACGGTTGAATTGCGCCTCGACTGCACTGACCCAGGCGCTCGCTCTTTCACTTCCCTGCACGCTCGAAAACAGGAGTTCATCATGTCTGTATCGGTTCCAATGAACGAGATCCGTGTCGGTGACTGCATCAGCGGAATGCAGTCCCTCCCCGACAACTCCATCGATTTGGCGTTCGCCGACCCGCCGTTCAACATCGGATATGAGTACGACGTTTACCACGACCGGCAAGGCGACCGAGAATACCTCGACTGGTCCAAGCAGTGGCTCACTGGGGTCAAGCGGTTGCTCAAGCCCCACGGCACGCTCTGGATCGCCATTGGGGACGAGTACGCGGCCGAACTCAAGGTGTTGGCCACGCGACAACTCGGCCTCATCTGCCGCAACTGGATCATCTGGTACTACACGTTCGGAATGAATTGCCGGACGAAGTTCAGCCGGCCCCACCCGCATCTCTTGTACTTGGTCAGGAATCCCAAACGGTTCACGTTCAATGCCTCAGATCCAGCCGTTCGCGTTCCATCCGGGCGTCAGCGGGACGGTGACGGTCGTGCGCACCCGGACGGCCGCATTCCCGACGACACCTGGATTCTCCGGCCTTCGGACGTCGACGGATTGTTCAGCCAGAATGACGACACTTGGCATATCCCACGTGTCAACGGCACGTTTCGGGAGCGGCAAGGTTGGCACGGCTGTCAGATGCCGGAGCAGCTCCTCGGTCGCATCATCCGAGCTTGCTCCAATCCGGGTGATATCGTCCTCGATCCGTTCCTCGGCAGCGGCACGACCGCAGTAGTCGCCAGGAAGCTCGCGCGGCGCTTCCTCGGATTCGAACTCTCACCTGAATACGCCGCAAACGCCAAACGCCGCGTGGCGTCCGTCCACGAAGGCGATCCCCTCGCAGGCGGCAAACTGTCCGTCAGCACCGCTTCGACCGCTCAAGACGATCCGCGACAACTCCGGCTACTGTAACATGGCAAGGCTTCACGGTTTCAGACACTTCGTGGAGCCTTTTTTCTTCAGTGGCAGTTCGCAACAGTGAGTGCGGCGCATCACGAAATCCTGCTCCGCCGCGCTCTCGCCTACTCAGGACCGACACGCTTGAGTTGCGTCGTGGCGGCAGGAATCGGCCGATGTGACCGGAGCAGCGTGCAGCTTGACAGTACGAATGTCAGAACAGTTCGGAGGGCGACTCTCATGTGATCGTCTAGCCCGGAGTGAAACGGTCGTGAGCCTTCGCCTGAGCTGAAGGCGAACGATGGACATTCCGGATTCTGAATGAGTAGGTCTTCCCTTTGAGCGCCACGACATGACTATGCCACGCGTGTACAATGAATGGCACAAATGACTTTGCTGTGCAGATTGGAGGCACGCGAAGATGCCCAAGTCGTCGGACCCCATTGTTCAGAGCATTGAGAACGCGACAGACAGCCGTGCGTTTGAACTGCTGTGCTCAGACATCCTTGCCGGAACAGTCTATCCCGGCATTGAGCCGATTGGAGGCACCGCTGACGGCGGCAGAGATGCGCTCTATCGAGACGAGGTCGAAGGCCTCACCACAGTTTGCGCGTTCTCGCTCCGACAGGACTGGGACACGAAACTGCGGGAGGATTGTAATCGGGTCAAGAACCTCAGACACGAGTGCGATCACTTTCTGTTCGCCACGTCCATGCAGCCAACTCCGGCCGAGCGCGACAAGGCCGTGGCAACCGTTCAGGATCACTTTGGCTGGCGACTCGAACTCTACGGGCGCGAGCGCTTGGCGACAGCGATTCGTGGCAAGCTGGAACACCTGCTCGAACGTCATCCCTCAATCTTCCGGAAGGCGCAGTTTCGTCTTGCTGGCGGACGCCTGCTCGAAACTACGCGACGTGACGTTCTGCTGGTCGACCACGTCGATCGTGATCAGGGATTTGCTCATTGGATAGCGCGATGTCTCCGGCTGTTGGGTTATGACGTCTGGTGCAGAGGCATCGACTCAACAAGCGGCGAAGTGGCCGATACTGCGATCCGTGAGCTCTTGGATTCGCGAGTGCGGCATCATCTAGCAGTTCTCAGCGGGACCAGCGTACGCAGCCCGGAGTTTAGAGGTCGACTCGAACAGTCCGCGGGCACCGATCGCCGTTTGTTGCCGCTTCAGATGGAATCTGTCGATCTCGCCGACTTGAGTTCGCGTGTACGAGAAATCGATCCGGTGGCGTTCGCGCATAGCAGAGCGAAGGGTATGCGGTCGCTTGGCGCGAAGCTCGAAGAGTGGGATGTTCCGAAGGACCACGAGGTCGTAAGGCACCGCCGTGACGGGTTGCGTCTGCCGAGCCCGCGAGATTTCGTGCGAAATGAGCCGGAGACGTTGTTCTCGAACGTCTTTCCCGTCACCACATTTCCGAGTCTGATCCAGGAGTGGCGGCTCATCGGAAAGTTGAATGACGTGCAGGTTCAGCTTGCTAGACAGTCGTGGGCGTTCGCCACATCAGGACACAACGTCTACTCATTCATGCCGCCTCCGGACGACCTGCAAAACAAAGTTGTGCGTCGCCCATGGAGTGGCGCTGATTGGCGTGATGTCGAATCGGGTTACTTCGACGGCAAGCACGCCCGAGACATCGTTTCGGAACTCCTTCGCCGATCGTTAGAAGTCGCATTTTATCGTGCCGGACTGCTCTGGTGTCCTGACCGGGAACTCATTTACTTCAATCCAATAGAGTTTTCAGGCAGGCGACTGGCGATCAAGTATCCGTCTGGCGGAGGAACAACACGAGCCGTCTGCGGCGAGAAGAAGAAATGGCGACCGAACAACAAAAGCGAGGAGTACAACTGGCAGCTTGCTCCCGACTGCCGTTGTTTCGGTGGACACAGAGACCCTTGGGAATTCCGAACCCGGGTCATGATCCGCGTTACCTACCGCAACGGGAGCGCAATTGAGTCAAAAAGAGTCATCACGTTCCGC
>CALJUK010000535.1 GCA_937975745.1 uncultured Planctomycetaceae bacterium
AGTTGACTCTGCCGGAGACGATCTTGCGGAACCATGTTACAGGCGGTCTGCCCGAAAGCCAGGACCGTCATGGCGCAAAGGACCGAACAGCGCGCAAACGCGGACATGGAGACACTCCTCTCAACCATCACTGCGGTTTGAAGGCATGCATGGTCAATTCGCGCATTGCGATTTACACATGAACGCATCCATGACCGATCGATGGTCGACGATGCCACTAGAGCAAACAGGTTGTGAGTTGGAATTCAAACGTTGAGAGAACACGCGGGGGAACGGGCCGATGCGGAGCGACTCCGCCAATGAAGCTCGAAAGTGCGTGTTTGAGGTCGGATTTATAGCGGCTTCAAAAAGGCGTGCCTAGGCGAGTTTTCACAATTTTCCAGGAAGTTGCCGCGGAAGTGTGATGCAGGCGCAGAATTCGCCGGTGGGCGGCATGGAAGTGCATCCGGAGCGGCTTCGACGTTGATCAGGCCGCCGTCTGCGGGGATGATTTGCTCTGAGCCGCCATCGAGTCAGCGACTTCGGCCAGATCCTTCATCCCTTGAGGGAAAGGATGCAGGCCTCGAGGAAATGCATTCAGGGTAGGATGAGGATCGGAAGGTTGTTTGAACCGCCAACCCACCTTTGAGTCCGCTGTTGATGTTGAGAACAAGACCGTCCGGGCGGGAGATTTCTCGGATGTCCTGCACACTCCACGCAGTTGGCGGGCGGTCGCAAGGACGTAATGTCGCCGCGATTCGTTGCGTTCCTGCCGTGGATGGTTCTGCTCGGTTACTTGCCCGTGGGCGTCTGTCTTTTACCGATGCAGTAGAGGTGCTGGTCGCTGCGGATGAATAATTGCCCTTCGCTCGGTGTGATTGACGCTCGAAAGAGAGCATCGCCCGGCGATGGGAGTTCGTTGCGACTGACGACTTCGATCGATTCGCCCGGGCGAACCGCGATTGTCGTGCCATCCTCGCCCACGAAATAGGCCAGTCCACCGTAGGCGATCGGTGTCGACGAGAAGTTGCCCCCCACCCGTTGTTTGTCGAGTTCCTTGCCTGTGCGGGCGTCGTAGCAGGTGAGGATTCCGCTCATATTGATCACCAACGCGTAGTGATCGATGACAATTGGTGAGGGAAGATCGCGACCGCCGCCCCGTTGGGTATGCCACGCCATATGAGAGCCGGTCACGTCACCATTTCCACCTGGACGAACGGCGTAGAACGGGCCAGGCTTGCCATTCACAACACACAGCAAGTCACCGGCCGGTGTAACTGTCGGAGTTCCGCGTCCGGTAAAGCTTTTGCACCGCCACAGTTCTTTTCCGGTTGCCGGGTCATAGCCCCGCGGCCCCGTGTCACCGTTGACGACCAGCTCCAGTCGTTCGGGTGTCTGCACGAAGATGGGGCTACTCCAGCCCCGGTTGTTGTCGCGCTCAGTCTTCCAGACAAGTTCGCCGGTCAATTTGTTGAATGCGGCGATGTTCGCGTTGGAGTCGGCATCGCAGTTCTGAATCACCAGGTCGTTCCACAAGATCGGGCAGGCGGCTGTTCCCCATGGACCCTCAAACGTGCCGAGGTCCAGGCTCCAGACATGTTCGCCATTGACCTTGTAGCAATGCAGCCCCCCCTTGCCGAAGAACGCGTAGACCCGCTCACCATCTGTGGCAACCGTGGCGGAAGCCCAGCCATTCATTTTGTGAGTCGGCTCTGGCGTGCCGGTCCAGGCGGTGTGAGACCACACCACGCGGCCGTCGCTGCGATTGACGGCCAGCACAACACGTTCCCGACCATCGTCGATTGCCGTAGTACGAAAAATCTGCTCGCCCCAGACCGTTGGGGAAGAATGCCCGCGGCCCGGTAAAGGGGTCTGCCAGGCGATCGAACCGGCTCCCCATGTCTGCGGCAGATTTGTCTCCTGCGAATGTCCGTTGCCGTAGGGGCCGCGCCACGTCGGCCAGTTCGATTCCGCCAGAAGAGTTGACGCTGCTAAGGCGAATGTGCAGAGGGCGGCTACGGAGCGCAGTGACGCTCTGACCCAGGGTCGGGTGGTATGACGAAAGGCCATCGAAGAGGACTCCTGTGATGAATTTGCCGGGACGCCACTCGACTCGAGTGCGTCCTTTTCAGGCCTGCTGTCCTATGCGTGCAGATTACTCGATCTGCCGATCGGGATGCCAGAGGCGGCAGCCGTGTCGGTGCGTGTTTCTTTCACACGATGGTGGCCCCTGTTCGCGTTTCCTGCCGAGAGGCTACGCGTCGGCACGCATTGCCCGTACACTCTGGCGAGGAACATTTTCTCGCCGGTCCAATCACGCGGCTGGCAATGCCGTCTCATTCATTTCTCCTTTGGAGGGCAACCGATGCTGTCTCGACTTCTACTGCTGGCACAGGAAGAAAGCGGAACTACGGCAGGTATGCTTGTTGCGGACGCTTTGACTTCGGCTGAACAAGCCAAGGCCTTCATTCAAGATCGCGGACTTCAGTTCATTGCGAATCTTGCGACTGCCATCGTCATCTACGTGGCGGGCATGGCCATTGCGAAAATTCTGCGAGGCATCGTTCGCCGGGGGCTGGCACGCGCAAGTGTGGATGCCACACTGACTTCTTTCCTGGTGAATATCGCCTATGCGGGCATGCTGACGTTCGTCATTTTGGCCTCTCTCAATCGACTGGGGATCGACACGACATCGTTAGCAGCCGCCATCGCAGCAGCCGGATTGGCGGTCGGTCTGGCGTTGCAGAATTCACTGTCGAACTTCGCCGCTGGGGTGATGCTCATTCTGATGAAACCGTTCGCCGTCGGCCACTTCGTCGAGGCCGGAGGAACTTCAGGAATCGTGGAAGAGATTGCCGTCTTCCACACCATTCTCAAGACGCCCGACAATCTGACGATTGTCGTTCCCAACGGCTCCATCACGTCGGGCACGATCAAGAATTACTCGGCCAAGCCCATTCGTCGTATCGATTTGGAAGTCGGCTGTGGATACGACGACGATCTGCGGGACGTGCGGAGTCTGCTGGGCGAAATCCTGCAAAATGACGAACGAATCCTGTCCGACCCCGAGCCCTTTATTGGTGTCGCCGGCCTCGGGGACAGTTCGGTCAACTGGGCGGTCCGTCCCTGGGTCGAATCGGCCGACTATTGGAACACACGCTGCGACCTTCTCGAACGGATCAAGCTGGCCTTCGATGCCCGAGGCCTTTCGATTCCTTATCCGCAACGTGACGTGCACATCCATCAGGAGTCGTCAGTCGGGTGACGAGTCCTTTGCTGGATGTTAAAACGTTGCCACCTCATCTTGAACGCGCGCTGTCCCGGAAAAACGACCAACGAAGTC
>CALJUK010000536.1 GCA_937975745.1 uncultured Planctomycetaceae bacterium
TGGCGGAGATTCCGACCCGTGACGGGGACAGCTCGAACAACTATCACGAATTGCACGCGGTCGAGACGACCGACGGTCGCATCATCGTCCACATTCGCAACCACAACAGTCAAAACTCCCGTGAGACGCTGCAATGCCACTCGTCGGACGGCGGTCGGACTTGGTCAAAGCCGACAGCGATCGGTGTCTGGGGCCTGCCGTCACATCTTCTCAGGCTGCGCGACGGACGGTTACTGATGAGCTACGGTCATCGCCGTCCGCCGTATGGAAATCAGGCGCGGATCAGCGACGACGGCGGCCGGAGTTGGTCGCAGCCGCTCATGATTTCGACGGATGGAGCCGGGACAGACCTCGGTTATCCGAGCACCGTCGAACGACCGGATGGCAGCCTGGTGACGGTCTGGTACGAGAAACTCGCTGGCCAGTCATCGGCCGTCCTGCGCCAGGCCCGCTGGAAACTGACGTGAGAATCGCGGGTCGACCCGAGTCATGCCACACCTTGCGCGGCTGTAGACGTTCTCGCTTCAGTTGGACAGCGATTCGTTCGATTGTGGGACTGTCCGCTTGCCGCCGGCTTCGTTGTTCAGCCGGGCCTGCATGTCGACCAGGTATTGGCCGTACTCGGCATCGAGCGTTGCGTTGTCGACACCAATTAGTTCCGCGAGTGTCGGAACGCGGTTCCGGGTCTGGTGATTGGCGTGGTAAATCTGAGAAATGTGTTCGACGACCGCGTCGCGATACTTGCCCTGCCCGGCATGCATAAAGAAGTGGGTCAATCCCGCAGCCTGGCTGTAAATTGCGCCCAACTCGTCCGGTCGCCGTTTCTGGAACTCGTCCATCCCCAGCGCAGAGAGTTGGGCCAGCGGCATGTAGTACTTCTCGCCGTAGAGGTTTGTCAGAAAGCGATCCCGCGCATTCTGCAAGCGAATGTGGTGCGGGCCGCCCAGGGAAACTCCAGCGGCCGTTGTGCGGAACGACTCCATATAGCAGGCGATTCCCTCGACAATCCAGAAGTTTTCCGTCTTGGCGATATCGCGATACGTGTTCTCGCATTCGTAGAGAATTTGATGCGTTGCCTCGTGATACAGCGTGTCATTTACGTTGTTTTCACCGTCGTCGAAAAAGTACGCCGTCCGGTCAGTCGTGTAGTACAGCCCATTGGTGACGGCAATCTGCGGAGTTCGTTCGATCAGCCGGCGGACGTATTCGTCTTTCGTGGCGTAGTAGTGCACGACGAACTGGGGACGCAAGGCGACGGCGTATCCCCTTGGCCCGCTGCGAAAACGCTTTTGGAGTTCGTCCGGTGTGCTGAAGACGGCAGCGAAAATTTTGACGAAGTGATCGTAGAAGTCTTCGAGAGCTGAGGCGACTTCTACGCCCCGTTCCAGACTGTGATTGGTCTTCACCAGATAATGCTCGGTCCGCACTTCCCAGGCGTGGTCGAAGTCGCGGCGGATTTCCGCTTCCTGTGCAACCGACAGCCAGCGGTTGTTATAGAAACGCAGACCGTTCTCGTAGTTCTGGACATGAGCCTTGGGAAGCCAGCCAAACCGGTCGTGCCAGACGTATTTCCGCGAGATGTCCTTTTCGAACGGAGTCAGCCACTCGTTTCCGTTGCGGACGAACCCCAGGATCTTCCGCGCCATGGCGTGATCCGAATCGCAGAATGCCGCTTCCTGAACCAACTCGAAGGCAAAGGTCGGAAGTTGGTCATTGAGCGCCCGCCGCGAGAGTCGATAAATGTCGGCTGCGTAATCGGCGCTGAGGCTGGCCAACTTCGTCCGCCAGTGGCGTTCTTCAGGGCTGGCCGTCGTGGGAATGTCGGGCTCGACAGATCGGGGCAGTTCCTGGTCGAGGACCGTCTCGTTCGCGAAGGCGTTCAGGATGCGCGCGATGGCCGCCTCGCCTGCCGGCTGGTCTGTCTGACGGCAGACAGTCGAGAGTTCCTGCAATTCGGAAACGTACTGGGCCCGCCGCGTGCTGTGTGTCTCGCGATGCAGCGTCAACTGCCGGATTCGCAGTGACTGACCCCGCTCAGTCGAATTGAACTGGGCCCGAGTGGACTCGGCCGACAGGACGGCGATCCCGACGACGAGGGCGGACAGCCAGAGTCCGACTGCTATTCTGCGCGCAATGTGGGGCAGAAGTCGCATCCCGATGTCATCCTTCCAAATGCCCTGTCAGGCGTTGAATTGTAGGGTAGTGAGGACGGTCGACGGCTGTTTAGACGCTTGTCCCCGGTTTTACAACCCCAGAGTTCCAGTCTGACACTGCACTGTATTAGGACTGCACTGTCTTGGTACTTCGCAGTCACCGCGTCGGTGGCGGAATCTCGGCAATGTCCATGCTCTCGGTAGACCGCCGTCCGAATCGATCGTCCACCGGGCAGGATCATTATTCGCCAAATGCGGCGTCGAAGGCGACATTCGATGGTTCGAAATCGACATTTTTGACGAACTGGCACGCCTCGCGGGCACCCTGTTCGCGGTTCATGCCCATATCTTCCCACTCAATCGACAGCGGGCCGTCGTACTTGATGACATTCAGTGCCCGGATGATCTCTTCGAACCGGACACCACCACGACCGACACTCCGGAAGTCCCAGCCACGGCGGGGGTCGCCGAATGACAAGTGGCTGGCAAGAATCCCGGACCGGCCGTTGAGCGTGACAGAGGCGTCCTTCATGTGGACATGATAGATGCGATCCGGGAACGAGCGGATGAACTCAACCGGGTCGACGCCCTGCCAAATCAAGTGGCTGGGGTCGAAGTTGAAGCCGAATTCTTCGCGGTTTCCGAGTGCCTGCAGAGCCCGTTCGGCCGAGTAAATGTCGAACGCGATCTCGGTCGGATGGACTTCGAGCGCAAATTTCAGACCGCAATCCTGGAACACGTCCAGAATGGGATTCCAGCGGTCGGCCAGAAGTTGGAATCCCGTATCGATCATCGACTTGGGTGTGGGGGGGAAATCGTAGATCAGGTGCCAGATGCTGGAACCGGTGAATCCGTTGACGACGCTGACGCCCAGTTTCTGGGCGGCGCGGGCGGTGTCCTTCATTTCTTCGGCGGCCCGTTCGTTGACGCCCTCAGGATCGCCGTCACCCCAGACGTACTCCGGCAGGATCGCCTGGTGTCGCTCGTCGATGCGGTCAAGGACAGCCTGGCCGACCAGGTGGTTCGAAATCGAGAACAGCCGCAGATCGTGCTTTTCCAACAGGTCGCGTTTCTTGGCGCAATAGGTGTCATCCGACAATGCTTTGTCGACTTCGAAGTGGTCACCCCAGCAGGCGAGTTCCAAACCGTCAAAGCCGGCTTCGCTTGCCTTCTTGCAGAGCTCTTCCAACGGCAGATCGGCCCATTGTCCGGTGAATAGTGTCACGGGGCGCGCCATAGCTGGTCCCTTTCGCGTCACAGGTGCAGAAATCGTGTCGGATCGTTGTCTTGAGGACGGACTGACGGCAGGACAGACCACCGTCTGAGAACTCTGGGAAGACCATTCAGGCGAGAGCCTTGTCAGGCTTTCAGTGTCGGGCCGAAGAATGTGTCCGCGGTTCGTTGGCCGCTCGATTCACATTTCGCACACCGAGACCCCTGGAATGACGCAACACTAAAGCAGCTTCGGCCGGATGTCAACGATGGCGATCGGTCCTACGATCCCGGCTGTTTCTCCCCCTCGGGTTGTGCATCTTCAATTTCCAGCATGACCATCGATCGGTAGAATTCCAGAATGATGCGGTGGTAGTCGCGCGTCGTGCGGACTTCGAAGACGCTCGGCGGCTCCTCCCAGTCTTCTTCGTAGACAGTCTTGCCGTTACGGGCATCCAGGATCAGCATTCCGGTGCGGTTGGCCGTTCGGCGGTTCGCGATCGTTTCAGTAATTCGGCTGGAGAAAATCAGCACCGGCAGATCGACTGGCTGCTGCAGATCGATGGCCTCGTCCGAGACATTCCGGTTCCACAGCAGTTCCCCGGTGAGGCGGTCGAAAGCAAACACGTCGCCGTTGATCACATGGCTGTGCAGGCCGATGCTCGATGTATTCCGCGTCCCTTCTTCCTGTTTCATGCCGGTCGTCGTCAACAACACGTATTGCCGTTGTGAGCGGAGAACGATGATTTCTTCCAGATCTGACAGGAAGCGGACGTTCGCTTCGAGAACGACGGATCCGTCAGTGAGACTTTGAATGGTGAATTGGCCCGACTTTCGCAGGATGCCGATCTCGTCGTCGCCGATGATCGAAACGAGAGCAGGCTCCTGGAATTCCTCTTTCCAGACCACACCACTGGTCACCAGGTCGACGCTGGCCAGCAGGGGAATGGCCCGGTCGCGGTTCAGCAGGACAGTTCTGCGGCCGGAGGTGTGCAGGCGGTAGTAAGCCGGTGGAATCGGACGGGTTCCGAGGTCTTCACCATCGCTGCTGCGAATCAGCCGCACGTGTTCTCCCTCGGGCGAAACGACGAACAGGTATTGGTCATCACCGAAGATCTCAAGCCCCGGTTGCACGCCCCGGCGTTCCCACAGAATTTTGCCGGTGAGCACGTCCGCCGCGTAAAGATGGGTTCCCACCTGATAGTACAGGCAGTTGCTGGTGACTGCGGCGACCTCTCCCAACGGCTGTCCCGAAACATCCGTCACGACGCTACGGCGTTTGCCACCCGGACCAATGACGGGCCGAAGTTGAATTCCCGTGATGAGCGGGTCGGCTGTGATCTCGTAGTAGCTGAGCTTCCACAGCAGTTTCGGTTCGCCCGGTGTCGACATCGTATCGAGCACGACGAATTGGTTCCCCATCGAGACGACCAGTAGATGTCCGCAAGAATACGCGGCATGCCCGTCGATGTAGGGGACCGGGACGCCAGTCTCCTTCAAGGCGAACTTCCACAAGAGTCGTTGCGAGGCGTCCCGCGCGTACAGGAATTCGCGCGACTGATCGATCTGCAGTTGCCAGTCGAACGTCGGCGTGCCATAGCGGCCGCGGATTTCGATTGGATACAAGCGGTCCAGACTCCCGCTGCGGCGAATTCGCCGGGCTTGGATTTCGCCCGTCGGCCAAGGCGAGATGGATTCATCTTTGCCGGCCAATTCGGGCCGGTCTTTCCAGAGGTCGACCAGATCCCGTCCGGTCTTCCCGTCGAGGCAGACGACATCCGGAAAGTCAAACTCCAACTCGTCGAGCAACCAGAAAGCCAACTCGGGCATGTTCTGTTGTAGATAGAGGAGCGTCAGCCGGGCCGTGGCCTCTCCCCGGGTGGTTTGACCGGACGACTCTCTGAGCGCGAGGAGTTCCAGCTCAAGCTCCAATGGAGTGGTCGTTGGTTCCATCTTCGCGACGATTTGCTGGCGGATCTCGGATCCAAATGGAGGACCACCCAGCGAATTGAGTAACGACTGCAAGCTCGCGGTTCCCGGCTGTTCGGCCGCTTCGGCAATGCGATGGGAGATGCGGTCCCGCAGTGTCTTCTGGTCGGCTGGCGAAGCTGTTTGATACAGGTCAGTCAGTCGAGAGCGGACCCAGCAATCCATCCGGACCGAGAGCTTGCTGTCGATCCGTTCCAGTTTTGATTGTTCGGAAGCCAAGTCGGCCATTTCGACGTAACGATCGTACGCTTCCATCACACGACCGGCACGATGCAGTCCTTCCGCGTACAGCCGGAGGAACACGGCACGCTGGGCCGGCTCGGTGACCAGCTTCTCGATTTCAGCCGTCGCCGTATCCTGACCGTCGAAATCCAGCCGCATCGCTTCAAGCAAAGTGGAGACGATCAGGCGGCGAATCCTCGGATCGACGCGCTGTTGAAGCGACTTGCGGAGGTCGATTAAGCCTTCGGCTCGCTGGCCCGAATGCAGTCGCAGCTCGCCCCGTAGTGCAAGCCAATGCGGATCGTCCGGAGTTTGCGCCAGATGGGCTTCAATCTCATTGGCACGCTGATCGAGCGGTGTGAAGGCTGTCAACTGTGTGGCCGACTGCGCAACGAGGACACCCTTGCCCGTAACCAGGTTTCCTGCCGCGGCGGCGGACTCCAGAGGAGAGCGAGCCTCGATGCGGCCTGAGACGAGATTGACTGTGACAAAGTCTCCGGTCGAAAGCGGTAAACGGTAGCGATCGCCGTTACGCAGGCCTTGGCCTCCCGGTTCGGGAATCGGGATCGGCGACTCCCATATCGGTTCGGCATTGTCGAGCCGGTAGGCCTGCAGTTGATTCCGCCCAAGCAGGACGACCCGTTCGGAATCGGCGGTGGCAACCGACAGGGCCTGATCGCGGGGAAGGCTCCAGTTGGGACGACCGCTGGCGAGGTCCAGACAAAAGACCTCCGAACTGTCGCGCGCTCCGAAGACAATCTGCCCTCCCGTGATTGTCACGGACGTTTCCTGCCAGTGATCGACGTGTTCGTCATCCAGATTATACCGACTGCTGAGTTCGGCCAATGCCGGTCCGCGGTGCGGAGCGTCGACCTGCATGAGGTCGCGGTACTGGAACTGCCATAACAATCTCTGCAGTGTCAGGTCGACGGCGACGATGGCGCCGGCCATTGTGGGGCAGACGATAACTCCCTGCGAAATCGCTGGCGTCAGCACCACCTGCCGACGTGCCGGGAGTTCGAGAATGTTGAACTCCGGGCGGAGTAACGGCTGAGTCCATTCCGATTGGCCCGTGGCGGGATCGAGGACGTGCAGCAGAATCTCGCCGCTGCTTTCCGCCAGACAATACAGCCGACCGTCATAGGGAAGGGGACTACCGAGGAAGAAGTTGCCCGCCAGACGCAGTGGAGCCCCTTCGCGGGTGTCGCCGACTTCCCAGGCGATTCGCCCGGTACGGACTTCGTAGGCCACTAGACGATTAAAACCACGCGGCGTAAACCGGTTGGGTGGCGCGTTGCGGTAATTGCGGAACGGTCCGAGGAATCCCACGTCTTCCAGGACAAAGACGTACTTGCCGTCGCTGCTGAGACGCCCGTAGGTCGCATCATCCCAGGCACGTTGTGCGATCAGGTCGGCCAGGGGGAGTTGTTGGTTGGTCATGCCGGGCATGACCTTTCCTTCCTGTGCCAGCAGTCGGCGGTACGCATCATCCTCGATTGCCGACTTCCAGCGGAGTTGACCGGTCCGCAGGTCGAAGGCCTGAACACGACTGAGCGTCCGCAGCACGACAAGATCGTCGACCACCAAAGGCGAGGTGGCCGGAATACGCATCGCGCCCGTCGTTTCGCGAAGCTCCAGCTGTTCGGCGAATGTGGAAACGGCCAGTTGGTATTGGTCGTGGTTGGCAAAATCGACTTCGTCGAACAGCGGGATTTGCCATAGCGGCGTGCCGACGGCAGCGGCCGGCAGGCCAGCCGCGTTACGGGTGGGATCTCCACCGCTGAATAGCCATTCGGGAACAGGCTGTGGCGTGTTGTCAGGAGGTGGTCCGAAGAGCTTTTGCAGCCAGTCGCGATCCTGCTCGGCGTTTTCTGCTGCTGGAACAACGATTCGCCGTCCTGCCAGTGTGAAACCGTCCGCTGGACTGACCTCGCGGAGCAGAGAAACAAACTTGGCGGACTGTCCCGTCATCCCTGCGCGTTCCCAGGCGAGGGCTTCCATCATCAGGTATTCCGGCGAAGGTGGGCGCGGCCCGTTCTCCCGAACCTGTTGGAGTAATCGGGCAGAAGCCAGAGCGTGCCCATGGTCCATTTCGTAGGCTGCCAGCATGCGGCCCGCCTGTGCCCCGGCGTCGGTCAAAGCAAAGCGACGGATGGCTTCCCGCAGAAATGCTGGTTCGGATGATTCCCGGTAGCGTTGCACCAGCCCGCTGGCGACCGGGCCGTACTCTTGCTCGTAATGGGTCCGACCATCCTGAGGGAGTGAGCGGAGCGTGTTCACGACAGTCTGCTTCAGACTGCGCGGTGCACCCGCATCGACCTCCTCTGCGCGATTCGATTTCTGCGACGACGGCTGGTCCGGAACCTCGTCAGGCTTGTCGCTGGCGTCGTGAGAGGCAACTTCCGGTTCGAGGTACGTATCGGCCGGATGGTCGAGCAGCGCCTGTAACAGCGGAATCGCTTCGGTGACGTTTCCCTGCTGTAGCAGACTGCTGGCACGCTGGAACTGCCGAACGAGTGGTGGATCGGCCGAGAATCGCGATTCACCCGGCGGGCCGACGCTCCCAATTCGCCCAACTTGCCCGCTTACCGGCGTGGTCAGACCGCCCGCAAGAATCACGCTCGCCAGAGCGGCAGCGGACAGGAGGGAGGTGACCCGTTTGTAAATTGCGGAGAGCTGCATTCGAGAATTGCCCGTGTGATCCAGTGGTGGGCGCTTGCCGAGTGATGCGTTGTCCGGTCTGTGCCTATCGAGGCGGGGATTGCGCAGGCTGGCAACCGGACAGCAAAGGCCGGTGCCTCCAGCATAGTCGAATCTGTCGCGAATCGCACGATCAATCGCCGCGAACCGACATCAAGAATCTGATGGAGGGTGCTTCTCGTTTGGCGGAGTCAGTCGATTCGGGGGGATGTCGCGGCAAATCCGTGCCAGTAAACGTCTTCGCCAACTTGGCGAATTGACACGCCGTGCAGATCGGGCCGGTCGGAGATGGTCGCTTTCCCCAGGCCAGCCAAGGGGCTTACGGCGGCGGATCCGCCAGCCAACTTTGGTGCAATAAAGACGTGGTACTCGTCAATCAGGTCCGTGTCGAACAACGATCCCAGGAGTTCGCCACCCCCTTCCGCCAGGAGATTCGTCATTCCCCGCTCGGAGAGTTGCTGGAGTAACACGGTTAAATCGACGCGTTCCTGATTCATCGACGAATTCGATCCGGGCAGTGTCAGAACCTCGACGCCAGCGTCCTGTAATCGGCGGACGTCACTTTCGGCGGCAGCCGATGTGGCGGCAACAATGACGGGCCACTGGTCTGCCGTCTGAACCAACTGTGACGACACAGGCAGACGGGCTTGCGAATCGACGACGATCCGGCTGGCGATTCGGGGCCCCGCGGGTCGGGCTGTCAGGAGGGGATCGTCGGAGACGGCGGTTCCTCGGCCGATCAGAATGCCATCCATCCGGCCACGCAGAGAGTGCACGATCTGGCGGGATTCCGGACCGGAAATCCATTGCGAATGGTCCTTGCGGGTGGCGATGCGACCGTCGAGAGTCATGGCCCACTTGGCGTGGACGTAGGGGAGACCGCGAGTGACACGTTTCCAGAACGGCGCGTTCAGCCTTTGGGCCTCCTCGGCCAGCAGTCCGACCTCGACCTCCACGCCGGCCCCCCGCAGTGCGGCAAGTCCACCGCCAGCCACCTTCGGGAACGGGTCCTGGACGGCCACCATTACTTTGCGGATTCCCGCATCAATGACGGCTGTCGAACAGGGACCGGTCTGTCCGTGGTGGCAGCAGGGTTCGAGTGTGACGAACATCACACCGCCACGTGCTTTCTCGCCAGCCTGTCGAAGTGCATGAATCTCGGCGTGAGGTCCGCCGTACCGCTGGTGAAATCCTTCACCCAACAAGTTGAGATTCTCGTCGACAATGACCGCGCCGACGGCCGGATTTGGCTCGACGCGGCCGATCCCCTGGGCGGCCAGTTCAAGAGCACGCCGCATCACTGATGCTGCATCGGGAAACGATGGGCTGTTCGTCACGGTCGTGTCGCTTCTCGCTTCCATTCGGTTCCGGAACGTCGGAGTCTTTCACTTCCGCCATGAGTATGCCGGCGGAAGAGATCCGGCTCCATTGGTTCTGGAACAGCCATTTGGAGAAGCTGAGTCCCCCCAATCAGCTTTGTCCTGGAATCCACAGCTTCTTCGTCGGATCGGTGGTGGTCGTTTCGCCGGTCGGAGACCAGACGCCCTGGGGCGGCGGGCCGCCGGCTGTCGAAGTCACGATGCCTGACGCCGATTCCCACGGAGGCGTGAGGGAAAATGTGTCGACGAGGTTGCGCAACAGCGGTTCGAGTTGCGGCAGCTTTGGAACGTACTGCGTCCAGAACTCGTTCAGTAGCGAAGTCAACACAGGATCGGTCGGATCCTCCAACCGGCGGTTCAACTGTTGCAGCTTCCAGCGGACGATCTCGGTAAATTCGACACCGCGTTGGCGGTCGTGTTCGAGTCCCTTGTCCAGCCATTCGAAGCACTCGTCCCGGCGGCCCACTTCGTGGGCCAGATCGGCCAACGTGGCGTAGGCCCGGCTGACATCGATCTGTTCGGCACATGCCGGCCGCTTGAGAACGCGGGTTAACGCGGCGTACAAGAAGCGACTGTGGTGCAGCAGCAAAGCTCGGTTCAGGACATAGACCAGTTGCTTGTCGTCCAACTGGTCGAGGATCAGCCGTTGCAACTGCATTGCCGAGAGGGCATTGAAGGGCGTCTTTTCGTCCGTCGGGTAGGGGGGCAGTTCCTGAAGTTGCAGACGCGACAGGACGGCGGCGAAGTCGAGAACCGACCCTTTCCGTTCCACAAACGCATCAAGCACGTAGGGGGCCGCCATAAATTGACGCTGGTACTGCGCGTCGCCGACGACCTGGGCCGGGGTCTTCCCGTCCAGATGCCGCAGAGGTGTATTGGGCCAGGTTTCTTCGATGGCCTGCTTCCACTTCTGCAATTCCAGTTCTTTCCGACGGATCGCCGGAATGGCTGGCGGGAAGAACCACCGCCAATGCAGCGGGAACAATTCCCTGGGGATCGATTCGGCAACCGATTCGGCCCGGTCTGCTTCTTCGACCAAAGTCGCCTTGTCGGCCACGGCGTCGGCGAACAGGCTCCTGGCCTCGCAGAGGTTGTTTCCTTCAAAGCCGACCAGGAATGCCGTCGCCGGTTCGTCACCGACAGAATCGTAGATGGATACCTGTCCCAAGACGTTTGGAACGGTTTCGATGGTCCATTCGTGCGGCTGTTGGGGAAGGTCCGCATACGGTCGATCCAACGCCAGGAACAGTCCTGCCAGTCGCTCGTCGTCTTCTTCAGTTGCCTCGACACGGTGGAACTGTACCGCGTTGTCTAATGCCGTGAGGAGACCGGACGCTGACGTCACAGTGTACTTGCGGTTTCGGACAGCTACGATGTCGGCCGTCGACTCGTCATCGAGGAGTTGCGCGAGTGTCTCGTATTCGACAGCGGTTGCCGCGTCCTGTTCGCGCTGGGCTGCATGGAAGAAGGCATCCGATGCTTCGGCATCGCGTCCACCCCAAGCGAGGCAAAGCGCGTAATTCTGCCATACCGGCGCCTTGTCGATCTGCTCGACGACCGTGTAGTACAGATCGGCCGCATCCAGCCAGCAGCCGATTTCGGTCAAATGGCGCGCTTCGTTAAATGTGGCCTGGTGTTCGTCAAAACCGGGGACTGCTACCAGTTGGTGCACGCTGCGAAGCGGATAGGGAATTTCGACATTGCTGTCGAACTCCAGCAGCCGAACAAAAACGTCCTGCTGTTCTTCTTCGGGGACCAACTGCATCGCCAACGCCAGATGAGCGCGCGCCGACATGGCGTGTCGATTTCCCATCATGAAGGCGGCAATCCCGAGGGCCAAACCTCCCAGCAGATCGGGGCAAGACCGGCGGCATTTGCGGAGGGCACGATCAATAGCCGGGTGTGCTTCCTCGTAATCGGTGTCCACGAACATCGCCGTTGCATACAGCGCAGTCGCCAGCGGGTGATCCGGATGCGAGTCGAGCAGTTGTTCGAGGATGTGGATCGATTCGGACGGCTCTTCGAGGTTGAGATGGCACGAGGCCCTCGTGATCAGAACCCAGGGCAGGGACGCGTCCGGATGTCCGATACTCCCGAGTTTCTGCAGTGCTTGTCGAAAGTGATGGTCCTGCTGCATTGCCACGATCTTGTCCATCTCGGGAGCAATTGCAGCGCAGCAGAATTTGAATTTCTTCCCACTGCCGCAAAGGCAGGGAGCATACGCATCTGGGCGAGCCATGTGTTCGTTCTCCGGACCGCCTGTTTCTGGTGGTCCACAAAAAATCAGACAGCCATCTCACAGCGCGGCAGGCCGGCGGAGGCGGCGCGAGTCGTCTTGTCCACTGACATAGCAAACTGTTGGTCCGCGACCGTCCTGGAACCGGCTGGTAGACCGGCCCGGTCGATTTGTGGCCAACGATCGTGCATCGTAGCAAACCGCCCGGCGATTGACACCAGCCACGGACCCGGATCCCCTTTCGCGCTGATCGAAGTTTCCCTCGAAACATCGTAACCGCAAATCGCATAGTCAGATCCGTCGCCCACGCATACCACGGGACGGAGAGTGATCGTGTTCCAACGCGTGCGTCTCGGACCGATCTCGTTGGACCAATCGGATTAACCCGCAAGGTCTCTGCAATCGGCGCAATGGGAGGGAGACTCCGAGCTGTGATCCAGTCGCGCAAATTTAACCGATACAAGCGTTTGGACCGCCTGAGGGAATCTGTATGGAATTGCAGGTTCCGCTCCGGTCGGCTTGCTGCCCAGGAAGGGACACTGCGGCGTGTGCGGAATCCTCGGAATCATCGCGACGGACGGCAGTCGGCCCCGGTTGAGGCGCCGCCAGATTCTCTCGATGCGTGACCGCATGGCGGCTCGCGGTCCCGACGATGCCGGTCTGCTGGAGCAGGGAAACGTCGTTCTCGCCCACCGTCGGCTGGCGATCCGCGATCTCGAACATGGGCATCAACCCTGGGTGGCCGCTGACGGTTCGTGTGCCCTGGTCTACAACGGCGAGATTTACAACGACGCCGAACTCCGTCGCGAGTTGCAGCAGTTGGGCCATACGTTCCGCACACGTTGCGATACCGAGGTTCTGCTGGCGGCATACCTGCAGTGGGGTGACCAGTGTCCGCAAAAACTGGTCGGGATGTTTGCGTTTGCCGTTTTCGATTTCCGGGACAACAGCCTGCTGCTCGTCCGCGACCGCGTGGGTATCAAGCCCTGTTTTTTTGCCGTCGCTGGCCGTGACTTCTTGTTTGCCAGCAGCATCGCCGCCTTGCTCAAGCATCCGGACGTCAGCAACGCACCCAACATGGGGGTCCTCAGCCACTATCTGACGACGCTTCGTCTGACGTTGGGGCGCGAGACCGTCTACCAGAACGTTCTGCAGCTTCTTCCGGCGGAATTGTTGTGGCTGCGACAGGGGGGAGAAGTGGAGATTCGGCGGTATTGGGACTACCCCCAGCCATCCGAGTCCCCCGAAGACTTCGCGACTGCAAGTCAGACAACTCAGGATCTCTTGCAGCAGGCCATCCGCTGTCGTCTGTCGAGCGATGTCCCCGTCGGCATGTTTCTCAGCGGTGGAGTCGACTCGAATACAATCGCCAGCTTCATGCGGGAGGCCGCCGCGGAACCTTTCCCGGCGGTTTGCGGCGGGGCAGCCAATCCGGCAGCCGGTGACTCTTTGGATGGATTGCATGCACAGCGTTGCGCCGAGGCGTTTGGCCTGTCGCTGAACTGCGTCGAATTGACTGCCACGAGTTACCACCAGCGCTGGCTCGAACTTCTCGACGAGTACGAAACACCG
>CALJUK010000537.1 GCA_937975745.1 uncultured Planctomycetaceae bacterium
AATTCGCCGGCAGGTCCTTTCCCATCGAAAGAATACTGCCGTGTCTGGTAGTCGGCCGACCACCCCTGCTTGTCCGGTTCCCAGTCGGCGGTCGCCCGGGGGACGAGGGCCTGTTCGTTGTCCAGGCTGAGTTCATTCTGGACCGGTTTTGCGGGCCACCAGCGCTCGGGCCAACCCGCATCCAGAATTTCTCTCGCCGGATGGGTGTCATCGTAGACGGGGATTTGCAGAACACGTTGCTTGTCGGGGTCAGACTTGCGCAGGATTTGCCACGGATCGGTCGCTTCACGCCGCATATAGACGTCGCCGCGATCGATCCGCAACTCTTCACCAGGCAGACCGACCAGACGTTTGATGTAGTTGGTCTGGGGCTGCTCCGGATACTTGAAAACGGTCACATCCCAGCGGTGCGGTTCCGCGATCTCGAAGGGAAACTTGTTGACCAGAATGCGGTCTCCCTTGAAAGGGAGATCGTCCTCGATGTTGTTCTCGAAACGGCAGTTCGGGCAGACGCTTGTCCGAATGCGATTGCCGTGCGAATAGTATCCCGTGTCCTTGTCAATTTCGTCGCTGGCGCCGACGGCAAACTCTTCACCGCATTGAGTGCAGTGGACGTCTTTATGCCGCCCGTACAGAGTCGGCGCCATCGAGCCAGTCGGGATGACGAACGCTTCGGCTTCGAACGCGCGGAACAGAAACGCCAGGATAAAGGCGACAACAATCGACTCGACTGTCTCTCGCAGACCGTCCTGCTGTGCTGCCACGACGGGCTCGGACTTTTGTGGTAGAGACTGCTGATCGGGGGACCTCACCCCGGCAGCTCCCTTGGACGAAGCTCCGCTCGCGGCCGATTTTCCTGCCGCACGCTCCCCCGAGCTGGTCTCCTTCTGGTCGGTCGATTTCACCACTGATCCTTCTGATCACATTGAGAATCAATCATTGACGTCAAGAATCGCAAAAGTTAACGCCATCGTCCCAGTCTGCCTCGTCGGCTACTGAATATAGCGAATCCGCGTAACGTCCGGTATCCGCACGTGAACAGTGTGATCGCCAATCCGGACCTTTCCCGGGCGGGACGGCAGGTGCACCAGGAACGGTTTGCCAAGCAACAGAATGGCCGGGACGGCTGGGTCCGACCAACTGCGGCTATCGAGCGAGACCGGGCTGTTGTCTCCCAGCACGAAGTATTCTTCCGGGTGCAGTTGGCATGGTTCATCAATGGCATGCAGCCCCTTGCCGGCCGTGTAGTAAATATCGCGCGACAGTTTCAGATCCGCGAGTCGGGCCGCCAGATTCCGCACACCAATCCGGACGGGCCGGCGTAAAGCCATTTCGTCCACATCGCCGTCTTCGTAGGTCCACGGTTCAAACAGAAGTTGCCCATTGACGGCGACAAGCACCTGTCGATCGAACTGAGACATCTCGATCAGGACCGGCCCTTCATCCAACACCAAGGGCCAGGCCGCCGTCCGGACAGCGTCCCCTGCCGACTCCACCAGAAGTTCCACTGTCCGCTGAGAATTGTCGAACACACAGGCGACAAGCTCTCGGCCGTCGGTCATCTGGAGAACCAGCTCCCCCTGGTCACCACCGAGTTGGACATTGGCCGAAAGCATCAAATCGGGAACAACATGGTGATCCACTTTGAGATACACCGGATTGTAAGCGTACTGGTCAGTAATCGGTGCCAGATGAGATTCGTCGTACAGCGTCAGAATGGCCCGGGAAAAATTGGGATGAGTCTGACCGGCAGCCGACAACAGGCGGTCGCACCAATCCGCCGACAGACACCCAACACAGCGGAGTTCCTCTGCGTCGGCATCGTACTGGACGGCCGAGGTCGAACCGGGAAGATCGATGTCTTTCGGCCAGCCGTCTGGCAGTGCGACACGCGTGACGAATTCTCCCCCCGACCGGATGAAGTGCCTGTAGTCGAGCCAGGCGATTGGTGCCTCGCTGTCCCCACCACCCGCTTCGATGACGTAGCCGTTTTCGGTGGATTCCCAGCGGGGCTGTCTGGCATCCGTCTCGGAACGGTCGACAGCGAACCAACGTTCTTTCCAGGTCGGATCGTCCTGCGGCCGGTGGGTGTCGTCGAAGACATTGATCCGCGTGCTCCGGCAGGCGTTGAGATCTTTGCGGGCGATTTCTCCATCGATGTAAACGTCGCCGCCGATCACCTGGATTGATTCCCCCGGCAGCCCGACCAGGCGTTTGACGTACGCTTGCGTCGGCTGGGACGGATTCCGGAAGACAATCACTTCCCAACGTTTGGGATTCTGGAACAGGTAGTGGTGGCGGTGGACGAGTAATTGGTCTCCCTCATTACGGGGGACGGTCGCAATGTTAATGCCGGTCGCCGCGCAGTTCGGGCAGACAGCCAACGGGCCAACTCCGGTCGGTTCGGGACTCTCGACAGAAGCGTCGTACGCGACGCCGTAGGCGAACCGGTAATCGCACTTGGGACAAACCGTCTGCTTGTGAAACCCGAGCAGGAAGGGGGCCATCGATCCCGTGGAGATCATGTAGCCCTCGACCGCGAAGCCGCGGAAGAGAATGACGGCCAAGGCCAGAAAGACAAGGCTTTCGGACAGTGTGCGCAGACTTCCCGGGAGCGTCGACCGCTCGCTGCCGGTCGCGCGTTCTGCCGGCAGACTAAGACCGGCGGCCGGTCTGGATGCCTGCACATTGTGAAAGCCGGTCGTGGACATGAATCACTGCTGTTGGGTCAACTTTTGGTTTCGCGCGAGCGAGTCGAAACGTCAACCGGCCGAGACTGGCGTCTTCACATAACTGCCAAATCCAATACGCCTTGCAACATCCGGGCCGTGGTCCGACTCCCTGAGAACGCCTACGGACCAATGCTCGCATCAGGCACTCCAGCCGATCGGCCGCAGGGGAAACACGGCTCGGGGCACACGTTTCCGTATTGTAGTTCAAGCGGCGCGGCAGCGGAAATACTGAAACAGACCCTTGACGAGCCCGCAGGGTGCGACGGTCTGGCAATTTGCGTCAACCAGGGCGAGTTTTCTGCAAGTCCAGCCCGGCCGTTGCCGATATTGAGAATTGATCAGTCAGGTAGACTGCAATGACATCGGTCACTGCGACTGGAACGAAGGTCGGCCTGGAACCAGTTTCAAAACCGGTTGCTGTCGAGTCTTCGGCCAGCATTCACAGGACGAAGACGAAGCACACAGAGGTTTTGGAA
>CALJUK010000538.1 GCA_937975745.1 uncultured Planctomycetaceae bacterium
AGAAGTAGAAGAAATGTCAGGAAGTCTGCTACGTTCGCGATCGTTTGAAACAGTCGCTGACCATCGAGACGCTGGGGCAGTACGACATCGTTCGTGAGGTCGGCCGGGGTGCCATGGGCATCGTCTTCGAGGCAGTCGACCGAAAAAACCAGGAACATGTCGCGGTCAAGGCGTTCCCCTGGCATCTCACCAGCGGAACCCATTGGAAACGACGCTTCGAGGAAGAGGCCCGGACAGCGGGGCGACTGCGACACAAGAATATCGTTCCGGTGCTCGGCTTCGGCGAGCAGGGGGGATTCTGCTACTACGTGATGCGATATATCGACGGTGTCAGCCTCGATTGGATTATCCACAAGCTGTGTAGCGAAGATGCCGTCGTGTACGCCCACGAGATCGCCAGCTTGCGCCCTGGTGACGTCTCGCAGCCGAAGCCGTCCGTCAAACCGCAGGACTCGGACTCGGCCGGGACAGGCCGCAGTCGCAGTCTCCGCCGTAACGAATGGCGGAAAATTGCCACCATTGGACTGCAGGTGGCCGAGGCGTTGCAGGCGGCACACCGGGCGGGGACAGTGCACAGGGACATCAAACCTGCCAATCTGTTGCTCGATACGTCGGGCAAGGTCTGGGTGACGGACTTCGGACTCGCTGCAGCGCTCCATCCCGACACAACCGATTCGGGCATGTCCGTGGCCGGCACTGTGCGGTACATGGCCCCCGAGTTGTTTCTGGGCCATCGGTTCGATGAACGATCCGACGTGTATTCACTGGGGGCCACGCTGTACGAGCTGGCGACGCTCACTCCGACTTTCACGGGTGAGGACCGAATGCAGATGGTTCAGCGAATCGTGCGGGAAGGGCCCGAACTGCCGCGAACAGTCTGTCCGGAGATTCCCGTCGACTTCGAACGCATTATTCGGAACGCGATGCACCGCGATCCGCAGGTCCGCTACGCCAACGCCGCCCAACTGATCACCGACCTGCTGCGGTTTCTGAACGGTCAGTCGGTCCAATTCCGGCGGTTGTCGATGTCCCAGCGACTGTTCCGCTGGCTGAGGCTTTCGCAACACCCGCTCACCACGCAGATCGAATTCTCGCCCGAAAGCCTTCCGGAAGGCAATTCTCGGCCGATCGAGGGGCACCCCCGGACTCACTGACGGGCCGGCAGGGGGGGCGCTTCCGCCGCTGCACGGTCGCGCGTGTGATGGTGCCTTGGACCGCGCCCACGTGACAGACTGCTCTCACGTCCACGCGCCATGCACGGTGCGCCATTGACGGTCAACAGTGAGCCCGTCACGTCCAGGCCGCCAAAGGGATCGAATCTTGTGGAATCGGAGGATTGAAAAATAATTTGGCCGGGAGCTGTCGCTCGCGGGACGACCAGACGGCTCCGTTTGACGAAATGCCAGCTTGGTTCTGTGTAGTAAGGTGTTGTTGTAAAAAAGGTTACGAATGTAATTGTTGTGGGAGTGGGGTCTGTTCCACCGCAGTGGTCAGCGGAGAAATCGGGTCGCCTTCGGTCTGCAACTGCTGGAAATCGATTGGACAAATGATCTGGACTTCGGCCGCAGGGTTGACATCGACACCTAGATGTCTAGGGTCGGGGTAGAATCGGGTTGATCGGCAACTTCAACTGCGGGAGGCGGTTGGAGAGCATGTCGGTTTGTCTGCGTGCGATTGCCGTCAGCCATTCAGTTGCCGACGACGGAATGGAGTTGAACCGCTATGTCTTCACCAGAACTCAACGTTGGGCCAAAATGGTATGAAAGGCGGCAGGAAATCGAGAATGAATTTGAACAAGTCGAATTTCCCGAGATCGAGGCAGATACGGTCAGCCAGGATCACGAGTGGTGTGTCGTCAAAATGAAC
>CALJUK010000539.1 GCA_937975745.1 uncultured Planctomycetaceae bacterium
CTCTGGGAAACGCGAATGCCCTTCGTGCGGTCGCCCGCGGCCGCTTCCCCCACCCAACACGAAAGTGACAGAAGCACGATGCGGTATCTGCATATCATCGGAATCGTCTGGCTGGCCTGTTGCAGTCCGATGTGGGCTGCGGAGAAAAAACCGAATTTCATCGTCGTCTTCTGCGACAACCTCGGTTACGGAGACATCGAGCCGTTCGGTTCAACTCTGCATCGGACACCACGGCTGAACCAGATGGCCGAGGAAGGCCGCAAGTTCACTCACTTCTGCGTTACGGCCGGCGTTTGTACGCCGTCCCGGGCGAGTCTGATAACCGGCTGCTACTCGCAGCGCGTCGGGATGCACACGAATCCGCGGGATGGATGGGTACTTCGCCCGCTATCTCCCTACGGCCTCAACCCGGACGAAGTGACGATCGCCGAGACGTTGAAGCAACAGGGCTATGCCACGGCCATCGTGGGAAAATGGCATTTGGGCGATCAGCCGGAGTTTCTTCCCACGCGACAGGGATTCGACTGGTTCTTCGGAGTTCCCTATTCCGACGACATGACCGAGCGGGTCTGGGAGCAGGACGGGTCGCACTGGCCACCGCTCACGCTTATCGAAAACGATACGGTCATTTATGCTCCCTGTGACCGCAACTGCTTCACCAAACCGTACACCGACAAGGCCATTACCTGGATCCGTGACCACAAGAACGAGCCCTTCTTCCTGTATTTTCCACAGGCCATGCCAGGAAGCACAAAAACGCCATTTTCCAGCGAGCAGTTCCGCGGGAAAAGTCGCAACGGCCCGTGGGGCGATTCCATCGAAGAACTCGACTGGTCGATGGGACAGATCGTCGACGCGTTGAAGGAACTGGGGCTGGCCGAGAACACACTCGTTGTCTGGACTTCCGACAACGGTGCCCCCATCAACAACGATCGGGCGGACCTCAGCCGCGGGTCCAACCTTCCTTTGAACGGTCGTGGCTACACGACGGCAGAAGGAGCTTTCCGCGTCCCCACAATTGTCTGGCAGCCGGGCAAAGTCCCGGCGGGAACCGTATGTGATGAACTTGCCACAACGATGGATCTCCTCCCGACATTCGCCACACTGGCCGGCGGGAGTCCACCAGCAGACCGCAGAATTGACGGCCACAACATTGCGCCGCTCCTCTATGGTCAGCCGAAGGCCAAGACGCCGTACGATGCCTTGTACTACTACCAGCAGGAACAATTGCAAGCGGTCCGCTCGGGTCCATGGAAACTCTTCCTTCCCTTGGACGACTTCCAATCGCATCCCCATTTCAAAAAGGGGCATTCGGACAAGCCGTTGCTGTTTAACGTGGTGGAGGATGTCGGCTGCAAAAAAGATGTCGCCGCCGCCCATCCAGAGATCGTCGCCCAGCTGACTCGGTACGCCGAACAGGCCCGCCGCGACCTGGGGGACAAGGATCGGCCCGGTGAAGGACAACGCCCGCCGGGTAAAATCGATCCGGCCAAGGTCAAACCACAGCTCCTTTCGCAGAAGCCACAGAATGCGCTCGACGTGATTGAGGGAGTGCGTGGTGGGCGGCATTGGGTCGACGCCGAGACCGCTCCTCCCAAGTCTCCCGAGGAATCACTGAAATGCCTGGTTGTCGAACCGGGTCTGGAAGTGCAACTCGTCGCCGCGGAGCCACTCGTTCGCGATCCGGTGGCCATCGCCTTCGATCGTATGGGCCGCATGTTCGTGGCCGAATACAGCGATTATCCCATCGGTCCACCCGAGGGGGGCGATCCACTCTCGCGGATCGTCTACCTGGAAGACAGCAACGGGGATGGAGCAGCCGACAAGCGGCATGTCTTCGCCGATAAGTTGAACTTCGCTCACAGCCTGATGGCGTGGAACGGAGGATTGCTCGTCGGGGCGCAGACACAGCTGTTGTTTCTCAAAGATACCGATGGTGACAATCAGGCTGACGTCCGCGAGGTGCTCTTTGACGGCTTTACGCCAGCACATCCGCAAATGCAGATCGGCAACCCGCGATGGGGACTCGACAACTGGATTTACTGCAACTATGCCCCTGGAAAGGTGACGTCGCGCAACAAACCCGACCAGCCGGTCGACATGCCCCGTAAAGACATGCGGTTCTCCCCGCGGACTCTGGAGTTCGAAGCCGACAGTGGGATGGGGCAGTTCGGCAACACGATCGATCGCTGGGGCAATCGTTTCTATGCCACCAATCGCAATCCGATTATCACCACGCTGCTGCCGCCGGCCGTTCTGGCCCGCAATCCCTACGTCATCAATTCGCAGGCCTCCTACGACGTTGGGCCTTCCGGCGGTGATACCCAGGTCTTTCCGCTGATCGAGATGAAAAGTAACTACCTGTCCCACGCGGGCACACACACGTCGGCCTGCGGTGTGACGGCCTACAACGGTGACTGGCTCGGTCCCAATTTTGCCAGCAGTGTTTTCGTCTGTGAACCAATCGGTCACCTGGTGACGCGGTCGATCGTCGAAGCCGACGGTGCGCGGTTGAACGCCCGCCGGGCGCGGGAGAAGGCTGACTTCCTGGCGTCGACCGACTCGTGGTTCCGGCCGGCCAGTCTGGCAACGGGACCCGATGGTGCGCTGTATGTGGCCGACATGTATCGCCTGTGGGTCGAACACCCCAAGTTCCTTCCACCGGAAATTGCCGAAAAACTCGATTGGCGTGCTGGCGACGATCGCGGTCGCATCTATCGCATTGTGCCAACCGGCGAGACCGCAACAGCCCACAAGCCGAAGGCATTCACTCCGCCCGAGACGACGGCAGACATGGTGGCCTTGCTGGAAGACCCCAACGGCTGGCGGCAGTATCTGGGTCAGCGGTTGCTCGTCGAAGAACAACGACAGGATTCCGTCGCGGCTGTTCGAAGGCTCTTACAAGAAAGCGATCATCCACTGGCGCGTCTGCACGCCCTCTGGACCTTGGACGGTTTGGATGCGCTCCAGCCGGAGGACGTGCTGCAAGGATTGTCCGATGCGGACTCACATGTCCGGGCCGACGCCGCCAAATTGTCGACACGATGGATCGACCAGCTGCGTATTCTGAACGCGTTGGCACATCGCGCCGCCGACAAAGACGCCGGTGTCCGCTTCCAGGTAATGTTGGCTCTCGGTGACAGCAGCGACGAGCTGGCCACGCAGAGTCTGGCCGAACTGGCAATCCGTGATGGTCACGACTCGGCTGTCCAGGCCGGTCTGCTCACAACGGTTAAGGATCGTTCCGGGGCCGTCATTCAGAAGCTGCTCGCCAACGATCAGTTCGTTGCCCACGGAAGTACGCCGCAGATTGAGCTAATTAAGCAGCTCGCGGCCGTTGCGGGCGCGCGAGGCGACTTGCCGGAATTGGCCGCACTGCTTGAAACGGTGGCCGGCTCAATGCCAGCGGGAAATTGGTGGCGGTCAGCAATCATCACGGGATTGGGACAGGGACTCCCGCGGCACAACGGGTCGCTCGGCCGCGTCAGCCTGGCATCGGTCTTGGCGAAGCCCGCCCCCGAATTGGCTGTGTCTGTGGAGCGAATGCGTGCTTTTCTGCAGGCGAACCAGGCGGTCTCCCTCGATTCCACCCAACCATTGGACGACCGTATCGCCGCGGTCGAACTGCTGACTTATCAGCCGTTCGATCAGGTGGCTGCGACATTTGAAGCACTGCTGGCCACCGGTCAGCCGACCGAAGTCCAAATGGCAGCGATGGAAGCCCTCTCGTCAAACGGGTCACCAGCCGCCGCGGAGATTGTCCTACGGCGTTGGCCCGAGTTGGGGCCGTCCGTCCGGGGACCCGCTCTCACATTGTTGTTGCGGCGAACGTCGTCAACCAAGTTGACGCTGCAGGCGATGGCTGCCGGGAAGATGCGACCGGCCGCACTCAGTATCGATCAGCGAGTGCTCCTTTTGAAGAACTCGGACCCCGAGGTCAAAGAACTCGCCGCCAAGCTGTTCGGGGGAGCCGTCTCGTCGAATCGGACCCAGGTCGCCCAGCAGTACCAGAAAGCACTCGAATTGGAGCCGTCAGCGGCCAAGGGTGTCGCGGTCTTCAAACGCATCTGCGCCAAATGCCACCGCATTGACGGACAAGGACACGACGCTGGCCCCGATCTCAGCGATGTTCGCAACCGTTCCAAGTTGGCCCTGCTGTATGACATTCTCGACCCCAATTCCAAAGTCGAGCCGCGTTTCACCGCCTACACCGTCATCACCGTGGATGGCAAGGTTTTCAACGGCCTGATTGCCGCCGAAACGTCCGACGCCGTCGTTCTCAAAATGGCGGAAGGAAAGCAGGAAACCATTGGCCGTCGCGACATTGAGGAAATTCGTGCCAGCAACGTCTCGCTGATGCCCGAAGGTGTCGAGAAGGAGGTCAACATCGAGGATATGGCCAACCTGTTGGAATATCTGAAATCTCGGCTTTAGGGCGATTCCAAAAGAAGAGAGAGCTCACGTATGCGGCATGTCCGATGGCTTGTGGCGATCCTGTTCTGCGGGCTGCTGCCGGGGAGTTCCTTTCCCGCTCAGTCTGCCGAGCCCGCAAACGTCTTTCGAGACTTCATCCAGAAGGAAGCCGCTGAGCTACGTCGAGGAGACCGGTCACCGCAGTCACTGACTGAGTGGCATGCCGTTCGCGTTGAGCTCCGCGACCGCCTGCTGAAAGCCTGGGGCGGGTTCCCGGGAACACCTTGCTCGCTCGAACCGAAGATCCTCACGATTCTCCCGCGGGACGGTTTTCATATCGAAAAACTCCTGTTCCAGACGATGCCCGGCGTCTGGATGACAGCCAACGCCTACATCCCCGATACACCCGGAAAACACCCGGCGGTCTTGTGTGTCCACGGGCACTGGCGAGGAGCCAAGCAGGATCCACACGTTCAAGCCCGCTGTATCGGTCTGGCGAAGTTGGGTTTCGTCGCATTGGCTGTGGACGCATTCGGCGCCGGAGAACGGGGAATCGGCAAAGCACTGGGTGAGTATCACGGCGAAATGGTCGGTGCCGCGCTGCTGCCCATCGGTCGGCCGCTTAGCGGAATTCAGGTCTACGAGAACATGCGGGCCGTCG
>CALJUK010000540.1 GCA_937975745.1 uncultured Planctomycetaceae bacterium
CTCGCATGCCCTGCGAAACAAGCTGGGGACGGCCCGTGTCGGCCTGGCGTTGGCTCAGCAGCAGTTGCGGTTGCAGCGATACGCGGGCGCCGAAGATTCCCTGACCCGTGTCGCCCAGGAGATCGACGCCGCCAGCGATTTCCTGAACTCTGTCGACGATCCTGCCCCGGCGGCCTCGGCGAAACAGTCGGGCGCTGTTCGCCGCGTTCTCGTGGTCGAAGACGATCGGAACGAATGCGAGTTGCTCGCCGGCTTCCTCCGTCTGGCGGGCCTGGAAGTCACGACGGCTCGCGATGGTGTGGACGCGCTCGATCGGTTGCGAAGCGGAGACCAGCCGGACATCATCCTGCTGGACATGATGCTGCCGCGTTGTGACGGTCCGACGACACTCCGACAAATCTGCCAGAATCCGAAGCTGGACCAGGCGAAAATTTACGCCGTCACGGGCCATGCTCAAAGCTTCTTCGAGCAGAACGAATCAACCGAGCGGATCGATCGCTGGTTCCGCAAACCACTCGATCCCGAGCGACTGTTGCGCGAACTGGCTGGCGAACTCGCCGTCTGAAACCGGCAGATACGCGCAGTATCACACAGTCCGCGCACGTCACACAGTCCGCGCACGTCACACAGTCCGCGGTCGGCATCGGGCCAGTCGCATGCTATCGCAAGACGTTGCCAGCACTGCGGTTTCGTTGCGATTGAATCAAGGGATTTACCATGGCAGACAGTCACGGCCCAGAGAATTTGCCGGACCACACCAGCCATTCCTCTGGTCGACCGGTACCGTCAGCCGATTTGCGACGTGAACCCGCGTTGCAGCGTAGGCC
Organism: uncultured Planctomycetaceae bacterium; assembly: GCA_937975745.1. Taxonomy (GTDB): domain Bacteria; phylum Planctomycetota; class Planctomycetia; order Planctomycetales; family Planctomycetaceae; genus CALJUK01. The sequence continues at coordinate 828 of CALJUK010000540.1, forward strand.
CGCACGCGATGGTGAGCCGGCACCGTCAACCACTCGCCAGTCGCATCTGACAGAAAGGCAACTGCGTCGTTTTCTGAACGACACACTCGACGGAATTATAGTCCTTGATCATCAGGGACGCGTCCTCTTCGTCAACCGTCGGGTGGAAGCCCTCACCGGGAAGTTGGCGTCGCAGTTACATGGAACATCGTTCGGTGTTCCACCGGCCCCCGGTGCCAGTACCGAGATCGACATCGTCCGCGCTCCCCACGACATTCGAACAGTCGAGATGCGCTGCGTCGACATCATCTGGCAGGGACAGCCGGCGTTTCTGGCGTCACTCCATGACGTCACCGCTCAGCGTTTTCTAGCCGAATCGAGCGCTCTCCTCTCTCGCTCACTCGATACCACAACCATTCTGCAGACCTCTGCCGAACTGGCAACCAAGTACCTGGCGACCTGGTGCCTGATTCAGCTGGCAGACGAGACGTCGCGCCCCCGGATGACAGTCGGAGCCCACTCGGATCCGTTCCGCCGCCCAATCCTGCAGGAATTGCAACGGCTGAGTGCCGACGGTCCTCTGTCGGCGGCCGTTCACGATGTCATCGAAACAGGTATTCCCGAAGTTCGTTCTGGCGGGGGAGAAGGTTTTTCTGATCGACTGGCTTCCGATCCGCTCAAGCGAGCGTTGATCCACCGCCTGGGTTGCCGCTCGGGAATCGTCGTGCCACTGACGGCCCGCGGCAAAACGCTTGGAGCACTCATTCTGGTCGAATCGGAGTACGGCCGGCCAACGTCTCCCGATGACCTCGAACTGGCCGAGGACTTCGGCCGAAGATGCGCCATGGCGTTGGACAACGCCATGCTGTATGAATCATCACTCGAGACAGTCCGCCTCCACGATGAATTTCTGGCGATGCTGGCCCACGAGTTGCGCAACCCGCTGACTCCGATTGTGGCCGCTGCCGAAGTTCTGGAACGAACCGGCGACGTTTCTGGGCCGGCGACCAGTCAAATTGTTGCGATCAAGCGTTCCGCCCAGCACCTGACGCGCATGGTCGACGATCTGCTGGATGTTTCGCGAATCACACGGGGTGTCATTCCGCTCCGACTGGCTGCCACGGATATCACACAACTGTTGCAGGAATCGATCGACGCCGTTCAACAATCGATGGCTGGCGCATCGCAACACATGACCGTCAACCTGCCTGACGAACCGGCCGTGATTCGCGGTGATGCGACCCGGCTGAGTCAGATCTTTATTAACCTGCTGAACAATGCGGTCAAATATACACCCACCGGAGGTGACATCCGGGTCGACTGCTCGGTCACTCCATCCACGGTCACGGTATCCGTCGCGGACAATGGCATGGGCGTTGCGCCGGAACGGCTGCAACATATCTTCGACATGGTTGTCCAGGCGGATCAGGGGTTGGAACGGCGGGCCGGTGGTCTGGGAATCGGTTTGACGCTGGTCAAGCGGCTCGTCGAAGATCACGACGGTACCGTGACAGCCGAGAGCAAGGGACTCGGCCAGGGGAGTCGCTTTACAGTTACATTTCCCGCGTTAAAGCTCGATTCGAAACTTCCGGCCCCTCAGACATCCTCGGCCAGGTCCACCAAGCGTACTGTACCGATGCGTCCGT
>CALJUK010000541.1 GCA_937975745.1 uncultured Planctomycetaceae bacterium
ATGTGTCCGTTGAAGAAGCTGACCAGCGACGTCGTAACGAATCGTGTCTTGGGACCCAGGAGTGGAATCAGGTCTCCAACACGCAGGGCTCCCTCGCGACTCCGCCAGACTTTGACCGTCGCCGGACAGGTCGGCTGCAGCCAGGGAGTGGCTCCGGCAGGAAAGTCGAGGTCGTTGATGACGACTTCGTCTCCCTCCTTCAACTGCAACGCCATGGCCGCCAGATTGTAGGCTTCCGAAGAACAGGAACAAAAACTGACTTCATTGGCCGACAAACCATAACATTCGGCCACAACCGCTTTCGCCCGATCGAACTCTGCGGCATGCAACGGGCGACCGTCCATCCCCTTGAGTTTGTCTTCGAAATACTGCAACAGGGCGTCGCGGACACACAGCGGGGGAATCCCCTCTGCTGCCGAATTGAGATAGATCATTTCGGACAGAACGGGAAAATCAGCGGCGCGACTCTCTGCTGTCAGCATCGCAATACCTCGATGTGTTGTGAAAACTCGGCGGCAGGTGTACCAGGCAGGGGGACTGCCGTTTCGAAACAGGCCCGAAACGCACACTGGCATTGTGCCGGAGAATGCGGCGGTCGGCAAGGCTGCCCGAAACAGCGAAACTTGGCCGAGATTGGTTGTCGAAGTCGCGCGAGGTTTTCCTCAGGAATCCATGTCGTCCGCGACTGCGGTGGCAGCGAAGCGACCGCTCTGCAACGCCCCATTGATGCATGACGTGAGACAGTGGTCACCGCAACAGTACAAACCGGGACGTAATCGGAGATGCCTTGGCTCCAGGCCGACAGAGCCCGGCCGTTGGGCGGGCAACGCAGCCGGTATCCGATACGTTGCCAGATGCCGCCATTGATTCGTCGGCTTTCCGAACCAGTCCTTGAGCTGTAACCGGACGATTTCTTCCAGCGAGGGGTTTGCGATCCATTCGGGGTCGATCACCGTGACGCCGACGAGCGATTGGCCATCCGGAGCATAGCTGGCAGCGACATCCGACGGGATACTCAGGTTGTTGATGGGGCCATCTCCATCTCCGTTGACAACCAGCATCGGCTCGGCCAGTGGACTTTCATCGGCCGCGTAGTACACGCAGGTCGTCGCGGACGTTTCGGGTTCGGCAAACGCGCCTCCCGCCAGCCTTGCGGCGGTGACGCCATCGGTCGCAATGACAACCGCTGCAGCTGGTCGCCTTTCACCAGTCGTCAGGCAGACATCCAATCCGTCGATGGATTCCACCGGAGTCTCCAGGCACAGCGCATCCTTCGGCAAGCTGTCCGCAAGTTGCTGGGGGATGGCTTGCATTCCGGCCGCCGGCAGAGATGTGTCACCGATGGCAAACATGCAGAAGATGAAGTCAAAGAATCGCCGCGACCGGGACAAGGTCTTGTCGAAGAAAACGCCGCCAAACCAGGGGCGAAGAAATTGGTTGATGAAGTCGTCCGAGAATCCCAGGTCTTTGCGCAGATACTCTTCGGTCGATGTGTCTGGCCCGTTGAGTAGCGCTTCCGCTGGCTCGCTCGACAGGCGATGTCGCAGAAAACCCAGCTTCATCCGATCGCCAATCGTGCCGATCCTGTTGGACATGGTTGGGACCATTTCCAAAGGTCGCCGCCACGGATCGACCATGCGAACGAACTGACCGTTGTGACGGATGAGAGCGCCAGGTTCGAATGGATTGAGAGCCAGCGACTCGTAATTCAGAACTCGCTTGGCTTCCGGATACGCCGTTTGGAGCGTCTGGAATCCTCTGTCCAGTAAGAAACCGTCGACTCGGTCGGTGCGGAGTCTTCCGCCGACCGCGTCTCCCGCTTCGAGAATGACAAACGGTACATTTCGGCGAGCCAGTTCCCGTCCGCATGCGAGACCCGCCAGGCCAGCACCGATGATAACCACCGGCCGTTCCCGTGAAGCATTCATAGTGGCCGCACTCGCCTGTTCTACCTGAATTCCGGGGTCGAAAATGTCAAACCGGACTATCTCTCAAGGCGCCAATCGCGTCATTTCGGTCGACATCAACAACACGTGATATTGAAGAAAAAAAGAATGTGGATGAGAAATATCATGTTGAAACGCCAATGAATTGCGAGTTCCAAGTTGATGAAAAAACGCGTGAGCCAGTGAGTCTGTGGAATTCCACGTTGAAACACGTGCTGCCCATCACGAGAGAAATTTTCCGCGGACTTCGTAAAAACCAAACCAAGCGAACAGTAGGACGGTCGCAACCAACAAGAGATTCGTCAGCCAGCGATTGCGATACTCAACTGGCAGCTTTCCGAACGGACCATTCAGAACGAGCAGAACCACGGCCACCAGCGGCACGAATAAGGCTCCAAAGATCGCATAGACCTTCTGGACTTGTTCGAATTTGACCCACAACCCGACCGCGGGGACGATCGCCAGACCCAACAGGTAGCCACGGTAAGGCCAGGCGGACGTGTCCACTGGCTGGGGGCGAAAGTCCTTACGGTCCTGTTGAGCCAACTGCCAGAAATCAGCAAACAGGTAGGGCACGCTTTGCAAGACTCCCAGCAGGCTGCTGAACACCGCTCCCCAGGCACCGATCAGAAACATCCAGCGTGCCACCGGACCGAGACGACCGAGTTCGGTTTGCAGCGTTTCACCAATGTCAACGATCAATGCGGCCCCCGTGGATCCCGAGAGGGGAACTCGGCTGCCGATCACTACCATCGCCATGCCAAAAAACGCCGTCATGATGTAGCCGCAAGCCAAGTCCACGCGCGACCCACAAATGGCCTGGCTGCCACGGCGGTTCTCTTCGCGAATCCAGTAGCCATAGCAGAGGATGGTCAACGTCCCGCCCACGCCGCCCATCAGGGCGATTGTCCACTGCAGTCCCACACCGTCGACTTGAGGAATGGTCGGGACGAACAGGCCTTGTAGTATCGCAGCCGGGTCGCCGCCAAGTGTGACCGCGGTGAGAACCACAGTAGCGAACATGACTGCAATGCAGACGCTCATTACTTTTTCAAACAGGGCGTAGCCTCCCCGCAGAACCAGGACGACAGCCACACCGCTGTGCAACAAGCCGAAGACAATTTTCCCGTCAGCCGGCTTGAAGACAGGTAAGATCGCGTGGGCGGTGGCCCCACAAGCACTCATCAGGGCCGAACCAACAAACAACGACCACAACAGCAGGTAGACCGCAAACGCATAGTTCAGCGGACGACCGAAGGTTTGCACGGCTCCTTCGAGCAGTGTTGCGTCGGTCACCAGTTGGTATCTTGCCAGACCTTCGTTGACCAGATACTTCAAGAAGGCACCCAGCACGACGGCCCACAGAATCGCGACACCAAGTTTGCTCCCCGTGAAGGCTCCGGTCGCCAGATCTCCAGCGCCAACACCTGTCGCCGCAACAAGCAGCCCGGGCCCGAGGGACTTCAACAATCGGGAAGTGCGCGAATCGGCCATCCAGCGTGTTCGATCCTGACAGATGCAGTGACTCTTGGTGCGGTGGACTCGAATTGTCGCAGCAAACGAGAAGTTGCCGCTGCGAATTCGGGCTCGGACGCTGTGTTTGATGCCGGGGTGTGCCCGTCTCCGCCCGCTGGAGGGGACTCAGCAATTGGGCAGAATCATGTCCGCGTGCCAGAATCGGCTCAGGTCGCGAACGATCCCCAGAAACTTTTCCAAGTCAACCGGCTTGGTGAGGTAGCTTTCCACCTGCAACTCGGCTGTTCGTTCGACATCTTCCTTGTCGGTCGAGGGCGTCATGACGGCGAGTAGCCAAGATCAGTCGATCAAGATCCCGATCAAACTT
>CALJUK010000542.1 GCA_937975745.1 uncultured Planctomycetaceae bacterium
TTCCTGTGATATCATACCAGGCGACGGACGGTGAGATTGTCGACTCTGCTCCCGTAGCGAGACAAATCCCACCAGAGAAAGAGTCTCGTTCGGCCGCCGATTCCCCCCGCCCACCAGTCCACGTTGCCGTTGCATCGTCGCCTCAGCCAACAGACAACTGGCGTTCGCGGATGCGTCTTTCGATGGCTTTCAGGATGTCGTAATCGCTCTTGTAGGGCGACTCGAATGCTGGCCTCAACGGCAGCGGTACGTCGTCCATGCGGTAGACGGTTCCCGGTGGATTGATACCGTACGTTGCCGTCGTGAAGGCCACGGTGGCCACTTTGGCCGTCTCGCTGAGTTTGGGATCGAGCGCGACCGAGGGAATGCTTTTCAGGTGTTCGCGAGCTGGTTGGCTGAAGTTTGACATCGGGTCCGAAGCGATAATGAGTGCCGCGTCCGCTTCCCGTCGGGCCAGTGTATCGGACGTGGTGAACTCGCCGGGATTAAACCGTGGGTAGCCACGAGAGAGATTCACACCGAATGGATAGCCGGTATGCCAGGTGACCACGTTGTCGGCACCGGTAACATTACCATGTCCCCGCATCGGTTTGGCGACCCAGCGAGTGTAGCGGTTCATGTCGCGGGCCAACGCCAGGATCGCTTCGCTGTTGATGTGCTTTCCGCGAGTCATGGTCAGCCCCATGCCAAACAGGATGGCACCGAACTTGGCCTTCTTCATCCGGGCCATCACATCCTGCAGAGTTTCCAGCGAGATGCCGGTCTTGTCTTCGATGTTGGGATCAATCTCGATTCCCTTGGCCAGACCGCGCAAGGCCCAGGCCAGTTCGAAGTCACTGCGGGGCTTCACCTGAAGGAAGATGTCAGCCGCTTTGGCACTCTTGGTCTTGCGAACGTCGATCAGGACGGCCGTCCGGTCCTTCCGCCCGTTCGTGATAAAGTCGCCCTTGGGCATCAGGCTGTAGCGGGTGAAATGCCGAGGATGACTCTCTGCCGGATTGCCGCCCCAGAAGATCAAGAAATCGGCCCGATGCTTCAACTCTCCCAGCGAGCAGGTGACTTCGCCGACTCCCTGAAACGCCATTCCCGATGGGCCGTGGCAGACGGACGTGGTGGTATCGACCGTTCCGCCGATCCAGTCAGTAATAGCAACAGCCACGCGTTGCGCTTCGCACGTCGTGTCGCTGAGGCCATAGGTGATTGGATTCGTAGCCGAGAGAAGAATGTCGGCCGCTTTCTCAATCGCCTCTTCATAGCTGACAGGCCGGCCTTCGATGGTCGCATCGGGCCGGTCATCGATGTGATGATTGAAGAACCAGGCCTTGCCGAGTACACAGGCATTCTTGGCCTTGGTGATCTTATTCCCCTCGACTGTCAATTCCATGTCATCACACACACAGCCGCAGAATGTGCAGGTCGCGTCCGTAACGACCTTCAACTCTGGGCTGGCAGTGGACGGTGATTGTTCCGCAATGCTCATCGTGACCCACTTCTCCGATCGTTCGATCGCGGTTCGACTGACTTGTGAAGGCCTGACGGGGTTCAGTTGACTCCGGTGTATTTCTCCAGGAAGACGTCCAACCCTTTGCTGTCCGGCATACCGCTGCCGTGCGTTTCGCCCCCCATCAGTCGGCTGGAAGAATCACCGTAGCTGATAAACAGCATGCCGGCGGGCAACTCGTCTCCCTTGGACTCTTTGCAGGGGATGATGACTTCGCCGACGTCATTCCACATGCGAATCTGATCGCCCGGCTGAAGACCGAGACGCTGGAGATCCTCCGCACAAATCTGCACGGTGTTCGTTTCGTCCCGGTACTCGTCAGTGTATTTTCCCTCGTTCAGGGAAGTCCCCTGACGACTCGTCCGGCCGGGAATCAGGATAAACGGCGTGGCCATTGCGGTTGGTAAACACCCTGTCAGAATGCCCGACGGATTAAATTGAAAACGCGATTGTCGCATTCCTGTTTGCCAGGGTCAATGTCGGCAAAATTGTCTCCGCTAGGCGGCCCGATCCGGACGATCAAGGGGAACCTGGCAGATCGAGACAACCGGTCAATGTTCGCGGTGATCGAACTCCTGCAATGAAAGCCGTGCCAGTTCTTCCGCGGGAATCCAGCCCTCGGAACTCCAGCCACGCAGTTCGTTGTAGCAGCGAATCATCTCTTGCAGGCGTTCCGCTGTCAGCGAAGCCTCGCAGCCGGTCTGCTCGGGTTGCTCGCTCCCCGGGTTGGCAGCGAGCGATTCCGACAAAAACCGCCGGGGAAGCGTATCTTCTTCCGGCTGCCAGCCAGCCCGGATATTGAACAGTTTCTTGGCTGCCACAATTCGCTCGGCCGTCAGAGACAACTCTTCGGGTGTCGTATCCCAGCCGGTCACCAGTCGGAGCATCTGAGCCATCTCGTCCAATTTATCGGTAAAGACTCCTCGCAGGAATTTGCAGAGGATCAACGAGTCCATCAACGCGGCCTCATTCTCCGTGATGATGGCCGCCTGTACTTCGCGTTCGGTGGGGTTGAACCGATCGACCGATTCGGAAAAATCGACCTGATAGGCACCGCTGCGATTGTGATCTGCTCCACGTGTTCCCACAGCGAAGCCAATTGCCATCGTCTGGAGTGCTCGCGGCTCGTATCCGGGAATTTCCAGCCCTTTCACATGCGGTGCAAAGTCGGCCGAGCCTTGACCGATTTGCTCGGCAGCCCGTCGGCTACCTTCCGCCAGCAGTTCTCCCAGTCCACGCCGTTCGCCAATTTCGCGCAAGGTCGAAAGTAACGCGGCCCCGTTGCCGAATCGCAACCCGTTATCGGGAAGTAGGCCCCGTTCCACACACTCCATAGCGAATGCAATTGTTCCGCCGGCACTGATCGTGTCGAGACCCAATTCGTCGCAGAGTGCCGATGCTTCCAGGACAATCTCAGGATCGGAGACGCCACACAGCGGCCCCAGCGCGAACACGTTCTCGTATTCCATTCTGACACCGCCGGCCCGTCCGGTAGACCGGTAAATGTGTTCGCATCCGATTGTGCAGGCGGCACACGACTCGCGGGCCTGTTGTAGTACGGGCTGCAGCGTTTCGGGCGCTAGCAGAATCGCCCCGTCAAAGCTGCCTGTTTGAAAGTTGCGAGTGGGGAGTGTTCCCAGCCGATTGAACGTCAGCAGATTGCCGAGAGTCCCCAACTCCCGGTACTTGGCCGTCGCAGGTCCAAGCGACCGTTCAGACAAATCGCGACTGAGTGCAACCAGACCGTCCATGTTGGCATAAGTGACTCGCTGCGTGCCGCGGACTCCGATCGCTTTCAGACGTTTCGAACCGAGGACCGCTCCCATTCCTCCGCGACCGGCATGCCGCCCGTCGTGGGAGACAGTCGCATAGCGGACCAGGTTTTCCCCCGCAGGACCAATGGTCGCGAAGCGGTAGCCCGAGCCGATTTCGTCTGTGAGCATCTCGGCGGTGGTGTCAGCATCTTTGCCAGCAGCCGCCGAGGCGTCGATGAAGCGAACTGTCCCGTCATCAATAACCAGACACGTTAGTTGGTCCGCCTGTCCGACAACGACGATTGCATCGAAACCCGCCTTCTTACCAGCGATGGCAAAGTGCGACGAACTGAGCGAATCGTTGATCCGCTCGGTCAGTGGAGACTTGGCAACGACAGCGAATTTTGCGGACGTGGTGAGCGGGCTGCCGACCAGCGGGCTAAAGACGAAAACAATCGGCATTTCAGGCGCAAGAGGGGAACCGCTTGGTACTCCTTCGGCGAACAACAATGCTGTCCCGAGGCCACTCCCACCAATGAACTGCCGCAAGGTGTGCGCTGGGATCGACTCACTCGTTGCCCGATGGGTCGAGAGGTCGACGCGGAGATAGCTAGAATGCTATCCGTGTGTGGACACGGGACAGTGCCTCGGAGTTGGTCCGGCATTTTCGAACCGCAACGTCGGGCCGTGCCTGACGGTTTGATGTCGGCTCGTAACTGGTTTCTGTCCGTGCGGACGGTGGGCAGCGGTCGCTAACGCCAGGAGCCCACATCGCCATCAATGGGATACATCGGACGGGGACGATGCTGGTAACCGAGCGAGGCGAAATCGTGGGTGTGAATCGCGGCGGAATCAACGTTGTAAATGCTGCCGGCAAACGCCTCGAAACTGTTGCGAAAATGGACCGCCGACTTGACCGAGATGTATTTCATCTTCCGGCAGTCCAGTCCCATTGTGAGAGCGAACGCGGGGCCCAATGGCTGCTCAGGCGCCGTCACGACAATGACATGGACACCGTCCTGTTCCAACAAGGCCGAGCAACCCATGTTGCCGGTCAGACCAGCGTACATGGGACCGTCGTAGCGGAATTCTCCGTCGGAAATTCCACGGACCGTCGCCCGCATATGCACGGGAGCACCTTGCCTGGGGTCTGACTTGGCACCGACGTCCGTTTCCAGAATGTTGCCCGCGCCAACGTCGTGAGCCTGTCGGGCCACTTGCGGATCGACAATGTACAGGACGACTGCGTCCTGGAGTTTCAAGTCCATGAAGGTCTGCAGAATTCCTGTCGAATCGCCCGGTGCTCCGCCCCCCGTGTTGTCCCCCTGGTCGGCCAGCATGATCGGATACTTGCCGACCTGTTCTCCATCGCGAATCGCGTCCGTCGGTGTGGGACTCGGACGAAACCAATCGGCCCGCCGATTCCAGATCCAATCGGCCAGCTCGTCCGCTGTTTGCTCGGCCAGATCCGCATCGCCATTAGCCGTAACCCAGACGCTGGCTCCCATGTTGGGGATGTCGGCCCAGGGGAAACCGGTCGCGATGGAGGCCGTCACGATACCGGGGCGTTGCTCGATTTCGTGCACGAAGTCCAGCAGTCCGCTCATCGGTGGATGGGCCGTGACCTGCCGGCTGGCCGACCAAAAAAGCGGCAGCCTGCGGAATGCTGTGACCGGGCGAATATGATTTCGAATTACTTCTTGCAGCAGATCGGCACACTCGCGTCCGCGTTCGCCCATGTCCACGTGCGGATACGTGTCATACCCGCAGGCGAAGTGGACGGCCCGAAGTCGCTCGGCAGTGTGATTGCCGTGCAGATCGAACGTGCATCCCATTGGCATGTCGGGACCGACATCCTGACGAATGGCTGCCAGGAAATCGCCGTCCGCATCGGCAATCCCCTCGACGACCATGGCACCGTGCTGATCGATCAGTAGTCCGTCGACGGGTCCGTTGGCTGCCTGCTCTTCCGCGAGTAATCGGAGGAATTCGTCCTTGAGTGCCGCGTAGTCCGCCGCGGGAATAACACCGCTGGGATAGGCGAAGGCCCAGAGCAGGGGGACCGGTTCCATTCCGAGTTCGATCAGCCGATCGGCAAAGCCCCCGACACACATGTTCGAGCCGCGAAAGCGTTCCAGAATGGAGGAACCACGGTAAATTCCAAAGCCGGATTCAAACTTCGCCAGTGTGGTCGGTGACTGGGCGAACGTACTTGTTTCGTGCAGAATGCCGCCGATCGCGATCCGCATGTTCGCAGTCCTTACGTCTTATCTGGCTTCGAATGTGGCCTTGATACCGCGCAGCCGCGATTCGTGGGCCAGTGACTTTCGACTTCGCAACCGGCAGACAAGCCGTGGACGCCACGCTTGTTGTCAGGCGATCTCACACGTTGTCTCGACATTGCCCTACGCATCGGCTGGCGATGTCAGGCGAGAAGTTCGGGAATGACGCGGCCTTGTCCCGGCTCCACCAAAGCGACCGGCCGACCGTTGTACTCGTGCGTCAGTGTTTCGTGGTCGAGGCCCAGTTGGTGCAACAGCGTCGAGTGGAAATCGTGCTGAGTGACGACTCCTTCGATTGCCCGGTGCCCCCACTCGTCGGTCGCTCCGTGAATGTAGCCCGATTTCAGTCCTCCGCCGGCCATCCAGATACTGAAGCCTTCAGTATTGTGATCGCGGCCTGGTTTCTTGCCTTCACCACGGTCTTGGACGACGGGGAGGCGGCCCATCTCTCCACCCCATTGCACGATTGTGGAATCGAGCAAACCGCGTTGCTTCAGGTCGGACACCAACGCGGCTGCCGGTTGATCTGTCGCGGCGCAACGATTGGCGAGCGACTCGAAGATGTTCTCGTGCATGTCCCAACCGTAGTTCCAAATCTGCACGAACCGGACACCCCGTTCGACCAGCCGTCGGGCCAGCAGACAGGCTTCGGCCATGGCTGTTGTTGCGGCATTGGTTGTGCCATACGCCTCGTGCGTCGCCTTGGTTTCCTGGGCCAGATCGAGCACGTCGGTGGCGGCCGTCTGCATACGGGCCGCGAGTTCGTAGCTGGCAATCCGCGCTTCCAGGTCATGCTCGCCCGTGTGTTCGTCCAGATGCAGGCCGTTCAATCGTTCGAGCAATTCTAACTGACGCTGTTGTGGCTGACCGCTGAGATGGGCCGCCGGCACGAGATTGGCAATCCGCGGATTCGTGTCGCGAACAATGGTTCCCTGGTAAATCGACGGTAGATGTCGGCTGTCCCAGAATGGAGAACCGGGCGGATTACTGCGGAGGACCAGCGCGACAAAGGCCGGCAGATCCTGCGATTCGGCCCCCAGACCGTACGTAATCCAACTTCCCAGCGAAGGCCAGCCATCCTTGCCACGACCGGTGGTCAACGCCCGCATTCCAGCCACGTGGTTGCGAATGTTGGGAAGCTGCATCGAGCGGACAAGCGTGATGTCGTCAGCAATGCCGCCCAGATGCGGCAGCATATGGGTGTTCAATTCCATTCCCGATTCGCCGCACTTCTGAAATTTCCACGGACATGGGAGTACGATCGAGGTCGCCTGGCCCGCGTTGTCATACTTGATATCGCGGCCGGGAATCTGCTTGCCGGCGTACTCTTCAAGCAGCGGCTTCGGATCGAACAGATCGATGTGGCTGGGACCACCGCCGGTAAAGATCGAAATCACCGCATTCGCGCGGGCCGGTTTGGGCGGTTGCTTCGGCAGCAGGTCGTAGTGCTCGCCTTCCATGTTGGGTTTCTTCGGAGCAGCCAGCAGACCGTCCTGTGACAGCAGGCTGGCCAGTCCCATCGCGGAAATCCCCAGCGCATTCTGGGCAACAAAATGGCGGCGTGATGTGCAGCAATCGCAATCCATGACAGACCCCAGTCTGAAGCAAACTCAATTCACAATGGACTTAATCAACGTACAGAAATTTGTTGGAACCGTACAGAACCTGGCAAAACGCGGCCAGGGCTTTCACATTCGGCTCTTTCAGATTCCTGGTGGCGAAGTCTTCCTGTTGAGCTTTCAGGAAGTCGACCGATGCGGCCAGTTCCTCCGGCCGGGGAAGGCTTCCGAAAGCCAACTCCCACGCCTGTTGCACTTGGGACTCCAGATTGTCGGCTTCTTTTGTCTCGGATAGTACACGGCGGGCGAACGCTTCGGACTGCTCGAGGACAAACTCGCTGTTCAGCAGCGCCAGTGATTGTGTCGCCACGGTCGAGGAGACACGAAGTTCGCAGTTGGGTTCCATCTGTGGAGCATCGAATGCATCTAACATGGCCACCGGTTGTGACCGGCGGGACTGCACGTAGATTGAGCGACGCGTCTGATAGTTTCCGCCCGGCCCCTTCTGCGTTTTATCCGGAGCACCGACGGTGACAATGCCCCCCGCGTTGACGACGACCGGCAACGGAGGTCCGCACAGTGCGCGATCCAGGCCACCACTGACAGCCAGAATGGAATCGCGAACCGCCTCGGCTTCCATCCGCAAGACGGGCATTCGCCACAACAGACGATTGTCGGAATCGACAGCCATCGCCTTTCGTGCAGACTCGTCGCCCGATGCGGAACTCTGCCGATAGGTTTGGGACGTCATGATCAACCGGTGCAGCCGCTTCAAACGCCAACCATGTTCCATAAAGTCAGCCGTCAGCCAGTCGAGCAGTTCCGGATGCGACGGAGGTGTGCCGCGGATGCCGAACTCGCCCGCTGTTTCGACCAGGCCTCGCCCGAAATGATGCAGCCAGATGCGATTGACCAGAACCCGAGCCACCAGCGGGTGTTGACCGCTGGTCAGGTAGCGTGCAAAAGCCAATCGCCTGCCTGTGGTGGGGAGGTCGGGGTTGTCGAACGCGAATGTATTGGTCGATGCTGGTTTGACTGTTGCTTCAATCGGCTCGGCGACTTCGGAACTTGCCGTTTGCGATTCGTTCGATGTTAGCCCGGTCGAAACAGGGACCGTGGCCATCGCAAGCACCGACAGTCCACCCGGCGGCACGGGCTCTCCTTCCGGTGAGCTTACGTCACCACGGTAGAACACAAACGTGTCGGGGACATGCGATGTGTCTTCTGTAGCCAAACGAACGTAGGTAGGCTGCGGTTTCTTGGCCCGCAGGTCGGTCGCTTCTTTCTGAATTGTTTCGTAGCGACTCTTCAGATCATTTCCGTCTTTGTAGCGGGCCAGGAACAGATGCATGGTACCCGTCCGCAGCAGCCCCAACATCGGGTACTTGTCCTGCAGGAACACATTCTGCTCGTCATTCCGTTCTTTCACGGCCGTCCGAAACGCCTCGGTCGCATATTCGCGTTTGTCATCCGGAATGCTTTCGAGGACCCGTTCGAGAATGATCTCCAGGACAGCGTCTCGTTCCGCCGCGAACTTCGCGTCCAGTTCCTTCGCCTGGGCCTCGATCTCGTCGGCTTTCTGCTTCTCCTCGGCCGACAGAATCGCGATCCGCCGCGCAACCGGCTGACGCCATTTGTCTGTATCAAACACTGGTGCAAAGACCGCCCGTAATCGATAGAAGTCTTCCTGCGGAATCGGATCGAAGCGGTGATGATGACATTCAGCACATCCCACGGTAATGCCAAGCAACGAAGACGATACGATTTTAATCGTTTCAGTAATCACCTGATTCTGCGCGAGTTTCTGATCGTCGGGCCGGGAACCGGTCCCGTCAGGGGCCAGCCGCAGAAATCCGGTTGCAGTCAGTTTTTCGAGTGCTTCCGGATCACGATTGGCCAAACTTTGTGCGTTGGCATGTGTGGCCGCAACAAGCTCGTCGCCGGCAAGTTGCTCGATGATGAACTGGTCCCAGGGCTTGTCTTGGTTGAACGAGCGAATCACGTAGTCGCGATAGCTCCAGGCGTCGTCGCGGATCACGTCGGAATCGTTGTAGCCTTCGGAGTCGGCATAGCCGGCCACATCCAGCCAGTGGCGACCCCACCGCTCGCCGTAGTGAGGTGATTCCAGCAGCCGATCGATCATGCGAGCGTAGGCGTCGGGCGACTCGTCGGCGAGATAGGCCGACAGGTCTTCCGGTGTCGGCGGGAGACCTGTCAGATCGAATGCCGCGCGGCGAATCAACGTCCGCCTGTCCACTGGGCCGGAAAGCGCCAAGTCCTTCTCT
>CALJUK010000543.1 GCA_937975745.1 uncultured Planctomycetaceae bacterium
AAGGCTCCGGCCGACCAGAAGGAGGGCGGGGAGCGGACAGCAACGGCAGTCCACGCCAGCCGCGGACTCGGCCCGCTGGCGGCGGAGCGCGTCCGCAAGGGCAATCCGAATGAAGTTCGCTGCGCGGGTCCGAGATCTGCAGAAGTTCTATGACCTGGGTTCTGTGGTTGTCCGCGCGCTGTGTGGCGTGACGATCGACTTTCCCGCGGGTGACTTCGTTGCGATCATGGGTTCTTCGGGGAGCGGCAAAAGCACGCTGTTGAACCTGCTGGGGGCACTCGACCGGCCAACTTCGGGGACATATATCCTCGGCGACCGTGATGTCTCGGATATCAGCGATGACGATCTCTCCAGCATCCGTAACCAAATGATCGGCTTCATCTTCCAGTCGTATAATCTTATTCCCCAATACACCGTCCTCGAAAACATTCAGGTTCCGCTACACTATCGCCCCGGCTATCCCGAGATTTCAGCCCGCGACAATGAATGGACCCTCGAACTGGCCCATCGAGTGGGACTGGCTGACCGCACCGACCACAAGCCCTTTCAGCTTTCCGGCGGTCAGCAACAACGCGTGGCCATCGCCCGAGCACTCGTGAACGATCCGGAAATCATTCTCGCGGACGAGCCGACAGGTAACCTCGACTCGGCCACCGAAGAAGAAATCATGCAGGTGCTCGAAGCCCTCAATGCCGAAGGCCGCACGATTATCATGGTGACGCACGAAGATGCCGTGGCCGCCCGGGCCAAACGGCAGATCTATATGAAAGACGGCCTGATCGCTGGTGAAGGCATCTTCCGCGGTTGAGACGCCGCGACGATCGCAGCGACAATGAAAACCGTCGACATTTTCCCGCCCCTGCAAACCGACAAGGCCGAAGACTGCAATGTCTCTTGTTTCTCCCATCCGCTTGTATCGGACAGTTCAGCTCGCGCTGAAAAGTCTGCTGCTGCACAAACTGCGGTCGGGACTAACGATGCTGGGGATTGTGTTTGGTGTCTTCTCGGTCATTGCGATGTTGGCGATCGGCGAGGGTGCCAGCCGGCAAGCCCAGAAGAATGTCCTGGAATTGGGAGCCACGAACATCCTGGTGGTCAGCGTTAAACCTCCTGAAGGGACAAGCGACCGCAGCAGTTCGACTTCCCGGGCTCGTGTGCTCCGGTACGGATTGCTTCGCGACGATTACGAACTCCTCTCGAAGACCATTCCCACCGTCACCGGGGCCATCCCCATTCGCGAGGTGTATAAGGAAATCCGCTTCCGGTCCAATACGATGAACTGCCGTGTCGTCGGTTGCACGCCAGAGTATCGGACGGTCAACCACCTCAGTATGCGTGGCGGGCGATTTCTCACGTCAGCGGATGCCAGCCGGTTCAATAACGTCGCTATCATTGCCGCCGGCGTGGCCGAGACGCTGTTTCCCGTCGACGATCCACTCGGGAAAGCCGTCCAGGTGGGGAGCGACTTCTTCACGATTGTCGGAGTCACCAACAAACGTATGGCCAGCGCCGCCATTGGTGGCAGTCTGTCCGGCCAGGATTACGACAAAGATGTTTACATCCCACTGCCGACAATGCAGACACGTTTCGGCGATCTGGATATCCGCGTGCTCCCTGGCTCGTTTTCGGCTGAGCAGGTCGAACTGAATCAGATCACGCTGCAGGTGGAATCTGCCGACGACGTCTTGCCGACGGCCGATGTCGTGCGGGAATCGATCAACCGCCGTCATGCCGAACTGAATGACGTCAACGTCGTCGTCCCGTTGGAACTTCTCAAACAGGCTGACCAACTGCGACAAATCTTCAACATTGTACTCGGGTCGATCGAGGCCATCAGTCTGGTTGTGGGGAGCATCG
>CALJUK010000544.1 GCA_937975745.1 uncultured Planctomycetaceae bacterium
CAATGAAGCACACGACTTAGGCGTGAAGTACAATTCGACGGACTATGAAGTCACGTTCGAGCGGATTGGCGGAATGGATACGCGCGAAATCCTGCTCCCGGCGATGCTCAAGCAGGCTGGCTATGTCAGCGGCATTTTTGGCAAGTGGGACTTGGGCATCCATCGCCGGTTCCTCCCGCTGCAGCGTGGGTTTGACGAATTCTACGGATTTGTGAACACCGGAATCGACTTCTTCACGCACGAGCGGTACGGAGTGCCGTCGATGTTCCGCAACAACGAACCCACCACAGCCGACAAGGGAACGTATTGCACAGACCTGTTCCGCCGGGAAGCAGTCCGGTTTCTGAAGCAGAACAAAGATCGGCCATTCTTTCTGTACCTGCCGTTCAACGCTCCACACAGCAGCTCGAACCTGGATCCCCAAATCCGCGGACTGGCTCAGGCACCGGAGAAATGGCGGGCCATGTATCCCGAAGTCCACCAGAAAGAGGGCTACCAGGACGGACAGAGGTATGGCAAACCTGCGAAGGTTCCTAACCGAGCTCTCAGGGAAGCACATTACCTCGGCTGTGTGACGGCCATGGACGACGCGATCGGAACGGTGCTAGATCTACTTGACGAGTACAACCTGAAAGACAAGACGCTCGTGATCTTCTTCTCTGATAACGGGGGCTCGGGAAATGCCGACAACTTCCCGCTCCGTGGCCACAAAGGGCAGGTCTTTGAAGGGGGCATCCGTGTCCTCTCGCTGGTTCGTTATCCCGGCCGCATCCCGGCTGGCACCGTCTGTGATGAATTCCTGACATCGCTGGAAGTCGTCCCCACGGTCCTCACACTGGCCGGCATCGACCCTCCCGCAGGTGTTGTTCTGGACGGGTTCGACATGCTGCCAACGCTTGCCGAGGGCGAGCCGTCCCGCCGAAAAGAGATGTTCTGGAAACGCCGTGAACGGGAAGCGGCTCGCGTAGGAGACTGGAAATGGATGCGGAACGGGGGCGGTTCGTATTTGTTCCATCTCGCCGAGGATGTCCGCGAGCAGAACAACCTGATCGAATCGAATCCCGAGAAAGCGCGCGAACTGGAAGCCCGTTTCGTCGGCTGGCAGAAAGAGATGGCCGCCTCCGAGCCCCGCGGCCCATTCCGCGACTACTAACCACGGGCAAGTCACCGCAGGCAACTTCGTTCATGATTGCGGGCAACTTCACACCCCGTCTCCCGATCACAAGAACCCGTTTCAAAACCGGTTGGTGCGCGTCTTCGGCCAGCATTCACAGGACGAAGACGAAGCACACAGAGGTTTTGAAACCGCTTCTCGGGCATCGTCCGATGAACGCCCCGGCGTGTTGTGATGGCCAGCCAGGTTTCCACGAGAGTTTCCCTTTGTCTCGTTCATCGCTTCTGACGTAAATCGCCGTCGTGAATCGCAGTTGGTGCACGAGTTCTGCGGGAAGTTGGCGGGGGGTAAGTTGGACCTGGTTGGCTTTCGACAGGCCTCACAAGCGGCGTGCTGTTGACTTCGATGCTTTCGATCGCGAACCTAACGCCGTTACCGAGAGGAAAAAGCCCCGACAGGTTCCGTCGGTTGAAGTGATCTGTTGTCCGGGCGGTGCCATTTCGATTTGTGGACTCGATTATGCTGTCGATCATCATTCCGACGTACAACGAAGCCGATAGTCTGGTGCAGTTGCACGCGGAAATCTCTGCGACCGCTTCGGCGAATGACGTCTCCGTCGAAATCATCCTGATGGATGACGGCTCGCGCGACGGTTCGTGGAACGAAATTGTTCGGCTGACCCAGCAGAACGAACGGGTCCGGGGCATTCGCTTTCGCCGCAACTTCGGAAAAGCGGCTGCGTTGACAGCCGGCATGCAGGCCGCGCGGGGCGACCTCATCATGATGATGGACGCCGACCTGCAAGACGACCCGGCCGAGATTCCCCACTTCATCGCGAAGCTGGAAACCGGTTTCGATGTGGTCAACGGATGGAAGCAGCGCCGGCTGGATCCGTGGCATAAGGTCTACCCCAGTCGAGTTTTCAACTGGATGGTCAGCCGCCTCTCAGGACTGAAGCTGCACGACCACAACTGTGGCCTGAAACTGTTTCGTGCCGACGTCGCGCGGGAGATTCGCATCTATGGCGAACTGCACCGCTTCATTGCCGTCCTGGCCCATGCCCGGGGCTTCCGCGTCACAGAAATTCCCGTCCATCACCGCGAGCGACAGTTCGGGCATTCGAAGTATGGCATCCGCCGGTTCTTGCGGGGCTTCCTCGATCTGCTGACCGTGTCGTTCCTGACGGGGTTCGGACAACGGCCACTGCATATGCTGGGTGCCTTCGGGTTATTCTTCTTTGGAGTCGGTTCTGTCGGGCTGGTCTACCTGGCATTTATCTGGTTGCTGATGAATGTGGTCGGCGTCATTGAACCGGCACCGATCGGCGACCGGCCGCTGCTGGCATATTGCATCGCCATGGTCCCCCTGGGAGGCCAGGCCTTGTCGCTGG
>CALJUK010000545.1 GCA_937975745.1 uncultured Planctomycetaceae bacterium
CGACGCTTCAACCGTTCGCACCTTCACACCCCGGCGTTCCGCCTCTCGAATATCGAGCCGCAACATCTCGGGTGAAATGTCGACGACCGTCACGTTCGCACCGGCCAGCGCGTACAGAATCGACTGCCAACCTCCCCCAGAACCCAGGCAGAGGACGTTCCAACCGGCCACACTTTTGGGCAGCCAGCCACGCGAATCGAGCGTGGCCAGCGGTTGCCGGCATTCCTCGTCCGAAGCGACTTTGGCAAACCGACTTCCCGAGACAGCCAGCCGGTCGTACACAGCACGATTCGTTCGACCGTACGGTTCGACCATGCAAATCACTCTCCCGAAACGCGGCCGGCGGAGACGGGCCGACACAACTTGCTGATCAACCGACAGAGGCGGGTGTCGCCTGCGAGATGATGGCCGCCGCATAAGTCACCAGGTCGTCCCGCTGCCGGGCGGCTGACTGCAGTTCGTCAAATCGGCTCGTATCCTGGCAGAGCTTCGAAAACGAAAAGCCGTTCGGATCTTCCCAGTCAGACAAGTACTGCCGAGCCACTTCGAGAGCACGGTCCTGCTGGTCGATCCGCAGGAACAGATCGACCAGGACAAATGCTGTCAGTTTCTGGTCGTTCTCGTCCTCGGACCGTTCGAG
This sequence comes from uncultured Planctomycetaceae bacterium, assembly GCA_937975745.1. GTDB lineage: Bacteria > Planctomycetota > Planctomycetia > Planctomycetales > Planctomycetaceae > CALJUK01. Next base: position 641 of record CALJUK010000545.1, read on the forward strand.
AATCTGGCGGAAGTAATCGATCCCTTCTTCGCGCTTCTGGTCCAGCAGAATCTGAAAGTAGTGCAGATGTGCCGGGTAGAAGTCGTCGAACGGCGGATCGCCGTCATATTGGAATTGCTCTGTCAGCTGCCGGCCGTATTCGCACAGTTCGCAGGCAAGTTGGAGTTCGTCATCCGACGGTTCCAATGCCCGCGCGAAGCGGACTGTCGCGTGCAAATGCGACACGTCAATGTGATAGTTGCCTTCTTCGAACAGCCAATCCCGACCGGTGACCGCTTCCCGAACTGTTTCGACCGCTGGAGACATGGCCACACGGCGCTGAATATCGCCATTCAGCGACTGGAGCAGTTCCGAATAAATCTGGCGGACGAGCAATGCGGCGGCGGCCCTTCTTTGGGTGGGCTTTAGCTGCCGCATCAACTGATCAGCCGCGGTGATTGTGTTGCATGTTCCGTTGGCCCGCAGCAACAGCTCCAGTCCCCGAACCGGATGAGCGCCTTCGTAGAGTGCAATGTTGATGATCTGGTCGGCCTGATTCTCCGGATCGTTGTCAGGGTCGAACACCTCGATGGCCTTCTCGATCGGTTCGGTTTCCTGAATCGTGCGGAAATAAATCCAGGCGGCCGGTATCTGTCCTTCGTCGAGCAGTATCTGGCCGATCTCGCGGGCGGATTCGATAGAGGTCGTTTCGAACTCGGCTCGCTTCTTTTCCGGCACGTCATCGAGCGACGTCGGGCGAACCAGCGGGAGACCGAGTTCAGCCTTCTTCTTCAGCAGCAACGCATCAAACAGGCGATGGTACTGTCCCTCCTGGCGGAGAATGCCAATCAGCTTGTCCACCGCCGCCTGGGCACCTTCGTCGCGAAGTGTTTCGTCCAGTTGGGAAAACTCACTCTCGTGCATAGTTTCTCTCGTCGGCAGGAGTTCAGACGGGCAACGGGCCGGGACGGCCGGAGGGTCCCAGGGGACCGGGCGACCGGATCACAATGGTCCGAAGGTGCCCAGCCCACACGGTCAATATCCCATCATAAGGGAGTTTCCGCCGGGAAATCAAAGCCGGACGGCTCGCGACGGTAGAGTTGCGTCCACCGGCGGGCATGACATCGGCCGGGGGAGGGCGGCTGCTACTTCGAAATGTCGGCCGACAACCGGGCTGCCAGCAGGACAGCCTGCCGCATGCTACTGCCGCTGGCTGTCCCCTGCCAGGCGATGTCGAGTGCCGTTCCGTGGTCGACAGACGTCCGGACGATGGAGAGTCCCAGGGTCACATTGACGGCTGTATCGAACGCAATCGCTTTCAGCGGAATCAGGCCCTGATCGTGATACATGCAGATGTAGGCGTCGGTCTGACTGCGCAGTGTCGGGACGAATGCCGTATCCGGAGGAAGCGGTCCGATGACATCGAGGCCCCGCTGGCGTGCCTGCTCGATGGCCGGGCGAATCAGGCGTTCCTCTTCCTGATGGCCAAACAGCCCTCCTTCGCCGGCGTGCGGATTGAGTCCACAAACGACAAGTCGCGGCGGACGGCCACGCAGACGTTCCATCGCTTGGGCTGTTAGCTCGATCACTTCAAGAATCCTCTCGGTCGACAGTTGGGAGGCGACTTCCGCCAGACCGATGTGTGTCGTCACCAGAGCGCAGGTGATTTCTTCGCTGGTCAACACCATGCAGTTACGGAGTGAACCGGTCTCAGCCGCCAGAATCTCGGTATGACCGGGGTACGGAAGCCCGGCCGCGCGGAGCGCTTCCTTATGAATGGGCGTGGTGCAGACCGCCTGCACACATTTACGCTTGGCTGCGGTGATGGCCGCCCGCAGATAGGCGTAGGCGGCGGCTCCGGTGCGCGAATCGACATGGCCCGGTGTGACGGTGGCCGCTTCGATCGCGGCAACATTCAGTATGGCTGGTTCAGTGAGTTTCGGGCCGACAGTGGGCCAGTCGACGAGTTCGATGACTGCGGGGAGACTCCCCAACTGGCAGGCATAGGATACAAGACGACGGACGCCCACGTCACCGAAGATGACGGGCACGCATTCCGCCAGGATGGTGTCGTTTCGGCAGGCCTGCAGACAAAGCTCGGGCCCGACTCCCGCAGGGTCGCCCATCGTCAGGGCGACCCGCGGGTTGCGTGAACGTACCGAAGCGGAAGAAGAAGTCATGCCGATGGCTCACACGCGACCAATACACCGAGGTCCCATCATCATGATTTGAATGATAGGACCTCGGGCGTGGCAGAGTACAGTCACAAGAGACTTGCCCAGCGAGTTCTATAGGCCACCCACATCCAGCAATTCGACTTGTACGAATTTACCGATGCTCATGTTGGCACCACCAAGAACAACGAAGCGGTCATTCCCCCAGGGAAGCATCCGGTGGAAGAACCGGGCCGTCGGAAGTGTGCGGACGACTTCCCATTGCTGGCCATCGTCGGAAAGACACTGCAGCCGGCCCTTGATGGTCGAAACGTACAGTCGGCCGTTGTTCTCAAAGGCGGCCGTCCCGAAGCCTTCGATTCCTTGCTCGCCCTGTAGTGCCGGAGCGGTTTCCCATTGGCCGGTCGCCGTATTGAATGCGTCGACTCGTGTGACCGGTCCTCCTACGGGCTGCATTCCACCGATGACATAAATGCGGTCGCGCTGTGTCGCCAAAGCGACGGCCCGCCGCTGAAACGGGGGCCTGGGAAGTGGCTGCCAGGTGGGAGTCTTGTCGGCCAGGTCGATCACATACGCCGTCTCCAGCCAGACCGCGTCCTCCGTCCCCCGCAGCTGCCATCCGCCGGCAACATACAACTTTGAACCAAGAACGACGGCATCATGCGAGGAGCGTGGCTCGGGAAGGGGGGGCAAAGCCGACCACTGACCGGTTTGTGGGTCGAATGCCACAACACTGTTTTGCGAGACGAGAACGTGCTCTTCACCTTTGGCATTCATGGCTGAGAAACCACCGACACGGTACAGCTTACCGTTGTAGGGAACCAAAGCCAGCCCCTGCAGATGCGGGCCTTCGGAAACGACTTCCCAGTGGTCTCCATCCTTGAGGTCCAGACGGCTGAGCGTGCCGGACTGCAGTTCATTCGAGTATTCATGGGCGTCGCCCAGATGGCCACCGTAGACGTACAACTGATCGCCCAGGATGGCACCGCCGAAACTGGTGACGGGGGCCGGCATATCGGGGAAGTTGCCGGCGGTCTTGCCAACGGCCGACGGCTGTTCTCGATTGACGTCGAGAGTCAGTGTGCTATAGGTCCGGACCGCCTTGTAATCTTTCCCCTGGTACTGGCCCGGCTGATTTTCGACCTGCCGCACACGGATGGAATAGCGGCCATCGTTCTTGGCGACGAGCGTGAATCGGCCTGCTTCATCGGTGACCCCATCCAGATCGTCCTGGCCCGCAACGGAAACGTGATACTCGGCGGCAGCCAGCGGTGTTCCCTTCCACTGCGCAGTGATGGTCAGCTTACCGCCTTTCATTTCCGGTAAGAGTTCCAGCGACTGTTTCGTCTTGCCCAACGCTTTCTTCCACAGCGGATGATGGGCTTCGGGTCCGGTTTTCGCCTCGTACTTCAGCAGGAAGACGTTTTCACCACGCGAAAACAGACCATAGGTGTGGCTGAGTGTGTCGATGGCCGGGGCCGGACTATTGACGGTCGCTTTGAGTCCCTCTTCCGAGAGCTTCCATTCGATCTCTTGTGGGGAGCTTTGTCTGGCGGTGTAGCGAAAGCCCTTCATTCCCTGCAGTCGAGTGAGCAACTCCGGGTCGTCGGGCGAGGCGTCTTCGCCAAAGTAGACGTGAACGAAGGACTGGCCGTCTGCCTGCTGTTCGTTGGCAAGCCACAGAAAATGAGCAAACGCCGATTGTGTCAGCAGCAGAACAAGACTGCACGTTAAGCCGTATCGTGCGGGTCGAGTAAGTATATCCATGAAGCGTTCTCCGAAGCGTGAGGTTTCCAAAGTGTTCATTCGGGAGTAATGTCTCGCAATGACCGCGTGGAGTGCAGTCACGGCGTAGGATCTCGTTGCGGTGTGGGGCCAGCTGGGCGGACGTGCTTGGGAGGAAACACGTCCACCCCAGCCGACATGCGTTGGGTCAATAAAACGGTTCAGCCAGACAGATCAGCGGGACCGTCGACGAGCGTGCGACTGCAAATCGAACGTCAGTCGATTTTCCCCGTCGGGCGCGATCTGGGCCGCCAGTTGACTGTTGTCATTGTAGTCGTCCGGGACGCGAACGGCCTGGATAAAGCGTTTCCCTTCGGCCTGAAGCCGCTTCAAGACGCTTTCGTCGTCCCGCGGGTAACCGCCATCATCGGACGATTCGATTTCGATCCGGTGCCGTCCGACGACGGGTCCGTACTCTTCCGGAAGTGCGAACCGCCCGTTCGTGATTTTGGCCGATGTCTTGGGACCACCTGTTTGACCGTCCGGAACGAAGCGAATAACACCAGTCGAAAGCGGCCTGGCATCGAGCGTGACCATTCCGCTGACAGCCGCTCGGGAGGGCCCGTCTGCTCCTCCGCCACAGCCGACGATTGCCGCAGACGCTGCGACAAGCAGACAGCTTCGCCAGGTCCCGAGACGGCCGGTATTGCCATCGGTTGGCGTGGGATTCAGCAATTTAGTATTCACCAATCACCTCCCCGCCAGCTCGCGTGGCCAGCGCGTCGAGGAGGTTGGAGTCGATATTCTCGCTGATGAAGTGCACGCTGCCATCAACGAAGACAAACTGCACGCCACCTTCGTGGTCGCTGCGAAACGTGTGGAACCAGTTGAGATCGTAGACTCCGTCACCGGCGATGTCATGCGGGTTAAATCCGTATTGTGTGGTGGCGCTCGCCGAGCCGGGGTACGGGTTGGCCCAGTACGTAAAGGAATATCGAGGCTGCCCGACACACGTTCCGCTGCTGAAGGTGTAATCCGGCAGGTTGTAAGCCGTCTCTCCCACCATCAGTGTGTTGCTTGTCCCGTCGGTGATGTCACGGAAGCGAGTCTTTCCGGACGCTGTGTCGGTGTAGACCAGGGCACCGTTCAGATTCGGCGCGGATGCCCCTGGAGTGAACGACCAGTAGGGATTGTGATTTGTCGTTCCGATGCAGGCGGCGTAATTGCCCGGTGCACGACCTGCATCGGCGTCGGCACAATTGGAATCGGGAACAGGC
>CALJUK010000546.1 GCA_937975745.1 uncultured Planctomycetaceae bacterium
ACCAATCCGAGAACTCCACCAAGCAGAATCCACCGGCCGAGAAAGACCGAACCCCGCCAAGGTTGGGGCGGGTCGAACGACACCATGCCCGAGGCGATGATGCCCACGAGCAGGCCGAGGGCCGCCCCGTACATCGTTCGCAGCCGAACCCGGGCGGTCAAGTTTTTGGGCGTTCTCGGATCGAGCGGCGAGAGCATCGATCACCTTGTCTGCCTGGTGAATGCCATCGTGTGAGGGAACCGCCTCTAATCATCGTCCTCGCCGTCGAGCATCTCCGACCAGCTGGCGACATCGTCCGCGTCGTAATGTTGATCGCGCGGAACGTCGTCGGATTCTTCCTCCCAGTTTTCCGGCGGCGGCGTTCTGTCTCGCTCGGGTGTCAAAATGGTCGGCGGACTTTCCTCGTCAGTTTCTCCGTTAAGGTCGGCCAGCGCAGCGAGAATGTTTTCGCTCAGCTGGGGAAGATTTTGCCCCGTCACGGCTGAGATACTCATCACGGGGCGGCCCAGTTCTTCTTCCAGAAGTTCGACAGCCGCGACCGCATCGGGAAGTTCTGCCTTGGTCACGACCAGAAGTTCCGGCCGATCCAACAGGGTTGCATCGTACAGCCGCAGTTCCTCGCGAATCTGGCGATAGTTGTCGACCGGGTTGGTCTGATCCATCGGAGCCGGTTCGACCAGATGGACCAGCACACGTGTTCGTTCGACATGCCGCAGAAATTCGTGTCCCAGGCCATGCCCCGAGTGCGCCCCTTCAATCAGTCCCGGAATATCGGCCATGACGAACTGGCGATCATATCCGACGTGGACAATGCCGAGGTTCGGATACTTGGTTGTGAAGGGGTAGTCGGCAATTTCGGGTGTGGCGCGTGAAAGCCGACTCAGAAGCGTCGACTTGCCGGCGTTCGGCTTGCCCACCAGTCCGACGTCGGCGATCAGTTTGAGTTCCAGCGTAATCGTGCGGGTGACACCAGGAGTTCCCCGTTCGAATTCGCGCGGTGCCTGGTTGGTGGAGGTGGCGAATCGCTTGTTGCCTTTTCCCCCTTTGCCACCTCGGGCCACGATGATTTCGTCACCATCGCGGGAGAGGTCCCGAATGACGTAACCCTTCATTGTGTTGCGGACGATCGTGCCGGGGGGAACCTGAATGACAATGTCCTGGCCGCGGCGTCCGGTTCGCAGGGCACCTTGCCCGTGAGTTCCCCGCTCGGCCCGCCAATGCTTGTGACCGACAATGTGGGCCAGGCTGCCGACGTCGTGCGAGGCCCGGACAATCACGTGTCCGCCATCCCCACCGTCTCCTCCATCGGGACCACCACGGGGGACGTGTGCCTCGCGACGAAAGCTCATGCAGCCATTGCCGCCGTCACCACCAAAGCAGTAAATTTCCACACGATCGGCGAACATGGTTTGGACTCAACGACGCGGTTCACAGGGCCAGAGGAGCGTCTCTCCGCAGGGTCATGCGAACCGAAAGGGGGCAGAATCGCGGCCGGTGCGCTCTTGGACAAAACTCGGGGGGAATTGCCCGATGGCCCGGTCCGGCGGCTAGCGGAGCGAGGACAACATCGTCCATTCAGACCGCATCAGCCCTCAATCTTAGCGTTGTCGTCCGCCGATGTCTCCGCTGGGGCCGTTGGTTTCTCGGGAGTGGACTCCTGTCGTTTGAACCAGGGGCCCAAAAACAGGCTCACGAGTGTCAGCCCCAGACAACTGGCGGCGAACCAGTCTCCGGTGGTTACATACAGGCTCGAACGGGAATCGAGCGGCACCGTGTCGACCAGGACGGCGTCCAGACCTCGATGCCAGGCACCGGTCCTGGGATTTCGCATGGAGGTGCGGCCCTGCTCGTCCGCATCGACGAAGGCCTCCGGTTCGCGGACCACGCCGTCACCGTCGATGACCGCCGAAATGCCCGTATTGACGGCTCGCACCATCGGTACCCGGCATTCGACACATCGGAAGACAGACGTCACAAGGTGCTGGTCCAACTCGCTGGAATCGTTGAAACAGCCCTCGTTCGTCAGGTTGACGAGCAGATCGATGGGACACCACCCGTCCTTTGTCCGGGCCGTTTCTTCGACCACTTTGCGGACCACGTGCGGAACAGTGTCTTCGAAGCATATGACTGGCGCGACACGCCACTGGCCGTATGCAAACACTTTCGGCTCATTCCCGGCCTTCAGACCGTAGCGGGCTGGAATGGGTGTGAACTGCTGCAGCCAGGGGAGGTCCTCCTGCAGCGGGACATACTCGCCGAACGGAACGCGATGCAGCTTGTCGTACCGGCCGGCCAGTCCGACGTCCGGACGGATGAAGGCCGCCGAATTGTAGCGAGCCATCGAAACCGAGTCGGCTTCGAACGCCTCGATCCCAATGACCAGGGCTGCTCCGGCTTTCTGGCTCATTTCGTGCAGCGTCTCGGTGACCAGTGGGTCACGCCAGCGATCAGCCGGAATCTCGGGTGCCAGCTTGCGCAATTGCGCCGCAGTCAGGTCGGCATCGGCTGTGA
>CALJUK010000547.1 GCA_937975745.1 uncultured Planctomycetaceae bacterium
CCTTGAACCGCAATGGATTTCAACAACCGGGGGTCCGTTCCGTTGGCATCCGGGGCGATTTCAGCCGGGCTGAATTCGGACGACTGAACGTCAGCCGTTGGAAATATGCTCTGAAGAGTCCTTATCTTCCTCGTCCGTTTCGTTCACACCCTTCTTGAATTCGGTGATGCTCTGCCCAAGCGAACGCATCACGCTGGGGAGACGCTTGCCGAACAGCAACAATACGATCACTGCGATGATGATCAATTCCGGCAGTCCCGGGGCACCAAACATGCTCGTTGTCCTTCCAGCAAGCAGCCCGTACGGGCTGGACTCGCCACTGCATTTCCAGACCAAGCCGCGTCTCGATGCTGACTTCCGTGGTTCGACAAACCTTCAGGGGGTCAGATCGAACTGCGGAACTGGCCACTTCGACGCTGCTGTGTATTATCCCTCGACACAGGGACAAAACCAACCTCAAACTCTTCTGTGACAATGCTCTCGGCAATTCTGTCGCAATGCGGCGCAATCGCCAATCGGCGTGCAACGTCCGTTGCCATCTCTCACGCGCGGTTCGAACCGACGATCGGGAAAAACGCCGATCGTCGTCCGGTCCACGTTCTTCCGATACGCTAATCCGAGGCCCTGTACTGGGCACTTCACTTCAGTCAATCGTCAATCGCAGTGTCGATGTTGGCGGGAAATCGTTGCGACCTTGTCGGTGAAGCCTTCGCTCCGACAATGTCCAATAGAGACGTGCAACGGGCCGACAACTGGGAACAACCGCGATCTGAAATTCGCGATAGAAACCCTTCCGCGGCAGGCTTCCGGCTGGAGTACGCTCGGGGAAACACTGGATACGGGGAGGGTTTTCTGAAGAAGTCCACTCAGTCGCCCCGCTGGTGAAGCAGGAAATGAGAGCGGTCGTTCTCTATGATATCGGAGCCGCGGTTGCTGTCAACGGGCCAGCTCGGAAATGCAGCAGAGTTCACCCTGGTCGCCCTGAGGACGACGAGACGTCCCAGCCTGGAAGAGCCTTCACCGCAATGCATTTACGTCGGGTCATCGACCTGCGGGGCGTCGATCTTCTCGATCCGCTGGGTGTGGCGGGCGTTCTCGAAAGGCGTCGCGAGCCAGGTGTCGACAATTGTGATCGCCATTGCGGGCGAAATCAGCCGTTGTCCCAGGGAAATCATGTTCGCGTTGTTGTGGGCGCTGGCCAACGCGGCCGTTTCTTCGCTCCAGCAGACGGCACAGCGAATTCCCGGAATACGGTTGGCGACCATCGCCTCGCCATTTCCGGATCCCCCGAGAACGATTCCCTGGTCCGCATCTCCCCGGGCGACGGCCAACGCGGCCGGACGAATCCAGTCGGGATAGTCGGTCGACTCGTCGGAGTACGTTCCGAAGTCCCGGACATCGTAACCCATTCCACGCAGATGCTTGATCAGCAGGCTCTTGTACTCGAAACCGGCGTGATCGGATGCGATGGCAAACTTCATGGCGGGCCTTCCCCTTCGGTCGGATAATGTGGGCAGATCACGAGACGTCTCCCAGCGCGTCCTGGCAGGTGGATTTCAACAACAAGAGCATCTCGATCCATTGAATCTGCCGAGCGGCTATGGCCGCCGGACTATCTTCATTGGGCCGCGCAGACGAGCAAAAATCGACAAACGCAAAGGGATCCCAATGATTCGGTAAACCGAGGCGTTCGGGCCAGTCTTTCCGCAGGTCGGTTGCGAGTCGGTTGAAACAGACTTGGGACTGGCGAGCCAACTCAGAAAAAACAGGATGCGAGCCGACATTGCGAAACCAGTACTTGGAGTTCGAGTCGTCCGGCTCGCGGCGGTGCATGAGGGCGTGCCAATAAT
>CALJUK010000548.1 GCA_937975745.1 uncultured Planctomycetaceae bacterium
ACCGAGATTCGCCAAGGCCGCGTCTCTTACCCCAAAATCGGTATCCCACAAATGCGATTCCACGACACCAATGCCTCCTCATGCCGCAGCAGACTGACCCAAAGCCCGAATTCCTGACGTACGGTGGAATCCGGATCCGTCTGGCAATTCCAGATGGAAGCCGGCCAAAGTTCGATCGAATCCGCAGCTGACTTGCGATCGAGTCCATCCTCCGATCCAGTGGCTGGTTGATCCCGGCCGGTAATGTGCCGGTCGGTGAGGTGTCGGTCGGGGATCACGTTGTGAACTGCGTACAAAATGCAGGCCTGCATCGCGGCACGGCGAAGTCGGACGGGTGCCGTCGGTTGGTCGGCAGTTCGGCGGAAGGCGTCTGCCAGCCCCGGAACCTCCAACGGCGGGATCCTCTCCGACAATGCCAGCAGCAATTCTTCACGGATTGCTTCGGGAAGATCGGGAACCATCAGCAATTCGCCCGCGGGTGACAGCGCCTCGCGGTTGTCTCGAGGAACTGCTGCCAATGCCAGACACCAGGCTTCCGCAGCCGCAGCCCGCATCCGGACCGAGATCGACTTGTTGACACGTTTGGTTTCTGTCGGTCCGACGTCCTGATCCTCCTCCTTTTCGGCGGAGGAAGCGACCTGTGAAATGCTGGGGGGAACTTCCCCCAGCCGCTGCAGCGTCTCGATGTTACGAATCGCCTTCTTGGGAAAACGCTGTGCCAGCAAGATTGTCGCATTCCAGCCGACAAAGTCTTCGCGGGAAGCCAGCTGTTCGAGCAGCGAAGCCACGTCGCCACGCTTGTCCGACACAGACTTGTCTACGGACGCTTCAAGCCCGGATGACAGATTGTTCAGAAGCGTTCCCAAGCTGGCCGGTTGCTCTTTCGCTTCGAGGCCGTCTTCTGCGGGAGAAGGCGTTGTATCCGCAACGACATCGGACGGACTGTCGTTCGCTGCCTCTTCGGTTTCGCCCGGCCCGGTCTCAGGCCGACTCTTGTCCGAGGATGTCTTCGCTGCCGCGGGCAGGTCGTCAGCGTCGACCAGTTCCCACCGCCGCATGTCAGTGTTGGAAATCGTCGGCGACCAGTCGGGACGAATCCGCCAATGATCGACTGCCAGTCGCCTTTCCAGCGATGCAAGCAATGGTGAAGTCGCAGCCCGTTGATCTGCGTTCGATGTCACTTCGGGGAGAACCGTCTGTGGGGCCACCAGTGGTGTCTGACATCCGAGCATCAGCCCGACCAGTAGCAGAGCGGCCACGACAGACGAATGCTGAGAGAACCCTCCTGGCCCGACGCGCTGTGTTGCCCGGGCACGGTGCGCAGTCATTCGCCCCGGTCCGCGCGCAGCCGCCACAGACTGCGGGAACAGACTCTTTGCCAGGATCGATTCGAGAGAGAGTCGCATGTCGCCGACTTGGAAAGTGAACCTGTCCACCCGCTTGGTGACGGGCGGCGATATTCAACGGAAAGACATCCGCTGACATCGATTCTGATCGCAGAGAGGCAGAATTTGACGGGAAAAGCCACCGGAGAATACCAGACTGGGCGTTTCAGGGATAGATCCCGTCGGAGCGGGCCGTGGGACTCATGTCCGGCCGGCCAGATGCAGCAGCAGACGCTCCAGGAGAACCCGCTCGGAGAGCTGGCTGGCCCCCTTCATTCCGGCATCGGCCTCCAGCAGCCAGCTGGCAATTCGCTCGGCACGGGGACGCCCCAACTTCCTCAGATAGTTCGACGTGGCAGCAATATCTCGTGGAAAGACGCCTGCGTCGCGGAGGGCCGAGTTGAGGGGCTGACCAGAACGAGCCAACTCGACTGCACGAAAGACCTTACGATAATTGAAGTTGAGTCCCCCCTGGATTCTCTGCGGCTCTTCCCCGGCAACCAGCAGTTTGTCCAGGCAGGACAACGCCGTCCCCACATCACCCGACCGAACGGCATCGAGCATGGTCCAGGTTGTCTCGGCCTTCCAGCCACCCACCAGCAGGCGAACGTCTTCGGGTGTGATCTGCGGCCTGTCACCGACGTAGGCAACCACCTTCGAGAGTTCGTGGTCGATCTGCCCCAGGTTCTCTCCGGTCAGTTCGACCAGCAGCTGGGCTGCATCGCGAGACAGCTTCTTTCCGTCGCGGCGGTCGGCCGTCTGCACAATCCAGCGGACCAACTCTCCCGACTTCAACTGCGCACAGTCGACAGGCAGCCCTCGTTTGTCGACAGACTTGGCCAATCGCGTGTTTTTGGGCCAGGATTTGACGTCCAGAATCAGTACCGACTTGCTGCACGGTTTGGCCGTGTAGTCTTCCAGCTGGCTGCGATGCCGTGTCACAAACTCGTCGGCGTCGTCCACGATGACTAGGCGGCGATCGCCCCACATCGACACCGTCGCCAGTTCGTCCCGCACGGATTTCCACTCAGCGTCGCGGCCGTTAAAGCGATCAGGACCGGCGTCATCCTCGGGGCCCAGCACAGCAGCCGTGACGGCGTGAAACACCGCCGACTTCAGATAGCCATCGTCTCCTGAAAGAACGACGACCGGTGGAATGGTCGCCGGGAGACCTTCGTTGAGTAATGCCGTCGCCTGCATTGGGTGCGAATCGTCCTCCCTATTGCGTCAACTCCTTTCCTGCGAGATGGATAGGCGCATGCCGGCCGCCGGCACAATCGCCGTCATGTGACCACCCAGACAAGGCACTTGACGCCATCGTAATGTTTGAAATAGATTCCCGCAGCCGTCGGGAGAAGCAGGGGCCGCACTGCGCCCGCGCTTCCGTTACCGAATTACAGCACGAACCGACGCCGATTGCGAGTGCCACCGAATCCACAGTGGACCACGCGCTTCGCAGGAGTCACGTGAGTGATGTCCGAACAACAGCTGACCGGACCGACCACAGCTTGTGTCGAATCGACACAAGCTGGCGATACGCCGAGCCACTCCCTGCTCGTGATCTCGCCATCACAATCCGCGGCGTTGCCAACTGATATCGCGTCCGAGCTCAGTTGCAGACAGCAACTGGAGTACTTTTGCCCGGGAGAACGACATCCGATTTCCCGGTCGGTCCATCTCTCCCGGCTGTCGGCGTTTTACCCCAATTGCCGAGATTGTGTACACCGGGACGACATGGCACTCTTTTCGGCTCCGGTCAAACGGCAGATCAAAAACACCGAACGCCGTCGGCAGCGGGAATCACTGTTCGAAACGGACGGAATTCGCGGTGTTTATCTGAATGAACTCAACCGGACGACGGCTGGCGATCTCGCCGGCGCGCTGGCCAGCCTGTTGTGGGATCAGGCCCCATTGATTGCCGGAACGTCTCAGGCGAATGCCGGCGGGTCCGCATCCGTCCCGACACTCCGCGGCCCGA
>CALJUK010000549.1 GCA_937975745.1 uncultured Planctomycetaceae bacterium
CCCCCCGGCGCGGGCGTCCCGACCGATCGAAAAGGGGAACGCGTCGGTGTTGGCTGGATCTACTCGTCGACGGGCAAGTCGGACGAGAATCTCAGTCCTCAGTTTCAAGGCACCGGCTGCGATGCCAACGGCGGATACGCCGAGTTGATGGTGGTCCCAGCAGCCTACGCCCACCCCATCCCCGGATCGCTGGGAGATGCCGAGACAGCCCCTTTGCTGTGTGCCGGGGCCGTCGGCTATCGTTCACTCAGGATGGCCCGCTTACAAGATGGTGACGCGTTGGGGCTGACGGGATTCGGCGGTTCTGCGCACCTCGTGCTACAGGTTGCCCGAAATCAATTTCCGAATTCACCAATCTATGTTTTCGCGCGCTCTCCCGAGTCACGCGATTTCGCGATTCGGCTGGGAGCCACCTGGGCTGGCGACACGAACGATATTCCGCCCGGCCCGCTCCGTTCCATCATCGACACCACGCCCGCCTGGACACCGGTCGTGGCGGCGTTGCGCAATTTGCAGCCTGGCGGGCGGCTCGTCATCAATGCCATCCGCAAAGAAAGTGACGATCAACAGGCACTTCTGACACTCTCTTACCACGAACACCTGTGGCGAGAGCGGGAGATACAGTCCGTCGCGAACGTGACCGCAGCCGACATTCGCGACTTTCTCGCCATTGCCGGTGATATCGGCATCCATCCCACCATTGAGACCTATCGGCTTGACGAAGCGAACCGGGCATTGCGGGAGTTGAAGTTCGGCAGTGTGCGGGGCGCGAAAGTTCTGCAGGTCGGCCCGTGACGAAAACGCACTAGATGGCAATTCGGCGGCGACTGGCCTGGCGTCGGCTACGGACATTTCGCTGCCGATCGCGGCTGGCAACGCTACCCGACGTGTGTCACCTCCCGTTGACACCGTCGCCGCAGGTTCACCAATTCTGATCGTGGTTTCACTATCTCTGGGCCGGAATTCAAATGGCACGCCGATTGCGGTTACTCATCATTCGAACGGCGGTTTCGTAACCCTGTGGAGAATAGTATCATGAAGGTGCCTCATCCCTCACAAGAGAAACACGATCGGCTGAGTTATCACCACGACGGCGACTTGGTAAGTCTGCGTGAGCAACTGGTCGGTACGTTGATTGTCTTGGTTATCCTCTTGCTGGCACTTCTGTTGCGGTCGATGTAGGAGAAGTCCTTGCGACAATAGACACAATGCCGTACGCAATGCCACACACCAACTCGGACGACGGACGCATTGACAACTATGTGTTTCGAGCAATCGCCGACTATACCTACGACTGGGAAAGTTGGAGCTCGCCGGAAGGTAAAGTCCTCTGGGTCAATGCCGCCGTCGAGCGGATGACCGGCTTTCGTCCCCAAGAATGCCTGGTGATGGACGACTATCCTCTTCCTCTGGTGGCGGAACAAGATCGCGGGACGATTATTGCGGCGCGGAATGACGCCATTGCCGGGGGAAGCGGCAATGATGTCGAGTTCCAGCTGCGCCATCTGGACGGCACGTTCCGCTGGGCGGCCGTTTCGTGGCAACAGATGTACGACGATTCGCAGCGCCATCTCGGCTTCCGTTCAAGCATTCGTGACATCACCGAACGTCAACGTCTACGAGAAGAACTTCGGCTTTACAATCAACACCTTGAGCAACTTGTCCAGGAGCGGACAGCACGGATCGCTCAACTGGAAGATCAGCGATTGAAAATGGAGAAGCTCGCCGCCTTGGGGCAGATGGCGGCGGGAGTGGCTCATGAGGTCAACAACCCGCTCGCCGGAATTCGGAACGCGTTTGCATTGTTCAAAGACAATCTTTCTACTGACGACGAGAACTATGAACTGTTGGAGTTGATTGACAGCGAGATTGAACGGATTAGTTCGATCACGCATCAGATGTATCAGCTGTATCGCCCCAGCCAACAGGTACCCGCAAAGTTTGACCTCCGTCGCGCGATCGCTGACGTTGTCGTTCTGTTGCGACCGATGGCTGACCAATCCCACGTGCGCGTCACAACGCGGTGCCTGCATTGTGTATCGCACGGACAACTCAGTGCGACTGAAGTTGTCCTGAGAGAGGCCGAACTCCGCCAGATTCTGCTGAACGTGGTGCGAAATGCCATTCAGGCCTCACCGACGTCCGGGGAAGTCGTGATCGAAGCGTCCACATCGCGCGAGCAGGTTAGCATCTCTGTTACCGATCAGGGGCCGGGGATTTCCGCAGCGGTCGCCGCCAGAATTTTCGAGCCCTTCTTCAGCACAAAAGTTGGCACCCGCGAGGGAATGGGACTCGGTCTATCCGTCTCGCGGAGTTTGGCCGAGGCGATGGGCGGAAAAATCGCCATTGGCAACAGCAGGAAGAACAATACCCGCATTACCGTGATACTCCCGCGTTGGATCTCCACCGATGAATGAACAGCGGGCCACAAAGCGGATCCTCATTGCCGACGATGAGCCATTGTATCTCCGGACGACAGGGCAACTCCTCCGCAAGGCGGGCTACGACTGTATTTGCGTGTCAGACGGCGATGCAGCAATCGACAAACTGCGGAGCGAATCGTTTGACCTGATTCTTTCCGACCTCAACATGCCGGGCAACTTAAAGCTCGAACTGCTGCAACACAGCCGCGCGCAATGGCCGGAGATTCCCCTCATCGTCATCACCGGTGTTCCCTCGCTGCCAACCGCGATTGAAAGTGTCCGCTTGGGTATCGCGGATTACTTGCTCAAGCCGGTCAAGTATGAAGACTTGCTGGCAAGTGTCAGTCGAGTCCTGTCACAACCGACAAAAACGGTGGGCAAACCAAGCGACGTACTCGCTGACAGCGAGTATCTCTCCTCCCAGTTCCCTGAAATCGTCGGCCACAGCGATTCGATGCTGGAGGTACTCCAGATCGTCGACCGTGTTGCAAAGACCGACACCAATATCCTGCTTACAGGCGAAAGCGGAACCGGAAAGGAAGTCATCGCTAAGGCCATTCACGCGCACAGCCGTCGCCACGAACACAACTTCCAAGTGATCGACTGCACGGCCATTCCGGAGTCGCTGTTCGAGTCCGTTCTATTCGGCCACGTCAAAGGGGCCTTCACCGGAGCCATCTCGAACCAGACGGGATTGTTGAGCCGCAGTCATCAGGGCACAGCGTTCTTCGACGAATTGGGGGAACTCCCGTTGGCATCGCAGGCGAAGCTATTGCGAGCCGTGCAGGAGCAGGCTTTCACTCCCGTGGGCGAAGGTGAACTCCGCCGCGTCGACACTCGTTACATCTCTGCCACAAATCGCGATTTGCAGGAAGACGTCAACGCGGGTCGATTCCGACAAGACTTGTTCTATCGACTGGGAGTAATCCACGTGGAATTGCCACCGCTCCGAGAGCGCGGCGACGATGTACTCCACTTGGCCGGGCGGTTTCTCATCGACCTGCAACAAGGCCAGTTCGGCATCACCGGCTTCTCAGACGAGGTCCTCGATTGCTTTCGTCGCTACAAATGGCCGGGAAACATTCGCGAATTGCGGAACGTCATTGAGCGCGCGATCGCGTTGGCCCGCACGGAACTCGTTCAGCTATCCGACTTGCCGAATCCGATCCGCGAAGCGAGCACCTCGGCTTCGCAACCAGTTTCTGTTCTGGCAGAAATCTCGCGTGAGGAAGCTCTCGACAAGGCCGACTACAGCTACCTTACAGCGCTGCTGAAAAAGCATGGCGGAAACATTTCGCAAGCCGCTCAGCAAGCTGGCCTGTCGCGTCAAGGAATGCACAAGCTGCTGGCGCGACATGGTCTGGCTGCAGCCGAATTTCGGCAATGAGTTCGAGGGCAAGCCGACTTGTCGTCACGATGGGCACCGTCTTTGCAATGAAGTAGAGACAATGCTCTGTCTCTACTTCTTCAGCAAGGATGGACTCTATGCCTCTCGATCAATGGAGCGATCGGAACGAAGCGATCAACGCTCTCGGCCGGGCAATTCGTCAAGGGACTCACGGACGAATTCGTGAGCTGTCACTCGACCTGACTGATGACAGCCTTGTTGTCGTCCGGGGCGTTTCTTGCACCTACTACGGCGTACAGCTGGCAATCCACGCGACACAACAGTTTGTCGCTGCGCATTCCCTGCATTCCAGAACGCGCCTGCTGGTCTCTATTGATGGTTCCCCACTGGAACTCGTCGTGGCGAACCCTCCACACGAAGACGCCCGCGAGACACTGTCAACGCACGATGCGGAACGTCGCCCCCAGTTGACGATGAAGGCTTCCGCATAGACGTAGGTTCCGGCACGAAAACACGCGGCAGCCACACGTGTGGCCTGTTTCCAGTTGGAAAACGGTAAATTGGCATGACTCGCTCCAGTTTGGCCCGCTTGTTGCATTAGGTATCAGCCAACACGGGCATCACGTCTGTTGCACACGAGTGACAGGCTGAAAACCAGACACTCGCATCGGCTGCACGACTGCCGGCAATGAGGTGAGTCATGGCTACACACTTAACAGCAGAACGACGTCTACCGACACCCAAGCGGTTGACTGGCTCTCGAACCATCGTCAACCGACGAACGCGACTGAAGTCATTCTCGCGTTGTCCCGTCCCGTCCACCAAAGACGACGAAGAGAGCCGGTATATCCATAAGGCTGTGATCTGGATCGTCGTTCTCGCGACGGCGCCGCTCATCCTGTTTCACATTGTCACATTCTTCGAGCCCGGCATTCTGTTGACTCCGGTCACGCGTCCCTAGACACAGGTCTCCAGATGCACGCACTCACCATGTAGCGTTATCCACGTTAAAGCAGCACGACGAGTGCGGACTCGCAGTGACTCATGTTTCAAGCCTGCGTCCCGTACGAATAGCACTGCCTGGTCAACGCCTCCGTGACACGTCGCGATGGCCAGGCTCTGGCGGAACCGCTCGTTTCCCAGTCAATGATAAAACTCGACATCCAGACCTTGGCGGCGTTCTCCAATTGACGTCATTCCAAGACATCCACTCCAAGAGGAATCTCTTTAATGACCGTCCACAACCATTTGATTCTTACGAAGGAAGACTATGCCCGACTGGAGGACCTTCTCTTCAGTCGATTTGCGGCCGCATTCAGCGACAAGACGTACCTTCAGTCTCTTCGAGGCGAACTGGACATCGCGAAGGTTGTCAAACCGGAAGAGGTTCCGCCGAATGTGGTCACGATGAATTCGATAGTGCGGCTGCGACAGTTGCGGAGCACGCGAACAGAGACCGAGACCTACACGCTGGTGTATCCAGAAGATGCCGACATCGCGAAGGGCAAACTCTCCGTCTTGGCTCCAATCGGAACTGCCATCCTGGGTTATCGAGTCGGGGACTGCGTCGAATGGACGGTTCCCAGTGGAACCGTCCGGATCAAGATTGAAGAACTTGTTTTTCAACCCGAACGCGACGGAGTCGTTGCGTAGAGATCACAGGCTCCCCGCATGCCGTACGTCACGGACATCTTTCACCATCGGCATTACCGAGGACTACCGAAATGAGTGCTGCAAGAATCATGATCACCGAATCGGACAAATCGCGCCTGATGCGCCTCCTGGACGAGGTGACTGCGCAGTCTGTTCGCCCGGATGAAGAATTCAACGCTTTCCGCCGCAAACTCAACCGCGCGCAAGTTGTGCCCTCAGAAGAGATTCCTGATGACATTGTCACGATGAACTCCAAGATCGAGATGTACGACGGCGACTTCGACATCACGGAGGTCTACACGCTTGTCTATCCGCGTGATGCGAATGCCTCTTTAAACCGCCTGTCGATCCTGAACCCGTTGGGGATGACCATCCTCGGCCGTCGGCAGGGTGACGTTGCTCGTTGGTACAATGCCAGCGGTGAACATCAGTTGACACTGATGACGCTGACCTTTCAGCCGGAACGCGATGGGGTCATGAATTTGTGACGCTCGACGGAACACTTTTCAACAGTGCATCGCGACTGGCTTCGCGTCCATCAAGAATTTAGGACACGGCCGTTCCAGATGGAGTACAATCAATGAACCCGTATTGTTGCGTATCGTTCTCAATCGTACTTGCCCGACAGCAGCGGCGCATCTGCAAGCGGAGTGGCCCGCGGTGGTTCTCTAAAAGCGTCCGGTCGGGACACGGCACGATTCGCAGTTCACAACTTTCGCTCACCAATGCCGCTGTAATCACCACAGGTTTCGCTCGGGGCGCGCTCACCACGTGACCGGCGCTCGTGCTGATGTTGACTCGCGTTGCCAGACTCATTGCGTGGACGTGGACGGGTTGACTGTCAAAGTCTCTTCGTCTCTCGTCCGTTTCGACCCCCGCCTCATCGGAGTACGCCATGAACATCAACGTAAAAGCACCCGACAACACCAAACGCAACGACTTTCAGGAGTCCGTCATCGATCGGCTCACTCGCACGTTGTCTCGGTTCTCGCATCAGATTTCCCGTGTGAACGTCACGTTGACGGACGAGAACGGGCCTCGAGGCGGTGTCGACAAACGGTGTCGCGTCAGTGTCGTCATGCCGAGCGTTGGCGAGTTTGCGGCGTCGGCAAAACATGAAAACTCGTGGGCCGCCGTCGCGCAGGC
>CALJUK010000550.1 GCA_937975745.1 uncultured Planctomycetaceae bacterium
GGCGACGCTGTCGGTGTCAATGCCGCCGTCCGGATCGCTGTTCGACCGCCGGCCGATCTCTATCCCCAAGCATCTCTGGGTGAGAGTATCGCTATCAACGGCTGCTGCCTGACGGTCGTGTCACGCGAGGCGGGGCGGTGGACTTTCGAAGCCGGTGCCGAGACACTCTCGAAGACAAACCTGGGAAAACTGCAGATCGGTGAAGTCGTCAATCTCGAACGGGCCCTGGCTGCAGATGGCCGCTTCGGCGGGCACATTGTCCAGGGGCACGTCGATGCCGTTGCGACAGTGGACGAGATTTCCCGCGATGGCGAGTGGGTCACGATGTGGTTCCGGTTTCCGACCAGCATGGCGGCCCAGATTGTTCCCAAGGGAAGCGTCGCCGTCGACGGTATCAGTTTGACTGTCGTCGATGTTGACGCCGAGCGATTCTCTGTCGCGTTGATTGCGCACACGCTGGACGTGACGACGCTTTCGCAACGGGACATCGGCGATACCGTGAATCTGGAGACGGACATCCTGGGCAAATACGTTGCCCGGCTGGTGGCCTTGGACAGTGTTTCGAAGGACACCGTTTCGGGGGATGCGTCCCCACAGACAGGGGACCGACAATGAAACGCGAGGAACGCCAGACGCGTTCGCACCTGATGGAACTGTTCGCCGAGCATGGCTTTCATCCCCGGGGCAAGTTGGGGCAGAACTTTCTGATCGACCTCAATATCCTGGAGTTCATTGTTGCCCAGGCGGAACTGGGACCGGACGATGTGGTTCTCGAAGTCGGCTCGGGGACGGGCGGAATGACTGTCTTCCTGGCCGAGCAGGCGGCGGAAGTTGTTTCGGTTGAGATCGATCCGAACATGCACTCGCTGGCGTCCGAGGTGACAGCCCGCTTCCCGAATGCCACGCTGCTCAACTGCGACGCCCTACGGAACAAGAACAACTTTGAGCCGATGGTCCTCGACACTGTCCGCGAGAAACTGACCACCGATCCCAACCGTCAGCTGAAACTGGTGGCCAATCTGCCATATCACGTTGCTACGCCGATCGTTTCGAATCTGGTGGCGAGTGACCTTCCCTGGACTCGGATGGTGATTACGATCCAGCTGGAACTGGCCGATAAGATGGCCGCCGGTCCGGGAAGTTCCCACTACGGGGCACTTTCGGTCTGGCTGCAGTCTCAGGGACGGGTGAAGATTGCCAAACGGATGGGGCCGACGGTTTTCTGGCCACGTCCGAAGGTCGAGTCCGCGGTGGTCCGGATTGAACGTGATGCCGATCTGCAGCAAAAAATTCGGGATGGCGTTTTCTTTCAGGATTTCGTGCGAAGGCTTTTTCAGCAGCGGCGGAAGTTGCTCCGCAGCGGGCTGGTGGGCATGTACGGCAAACAGCTGTCGAAGCCGGAAATCGACGCCGTCCTGGCTGAGGCCGGATTGAATGATGGAATTCGGGCCGAGAATTGCGATGTGGCCGGCCTGGTCGAACTGGCCAATCGCTTCAGCGAAGCGATCGAGGCGGCTGGGAAATCCGGCTGAGCGGCGTGTCAGATTCTACTTCGGTACGTATGATGGGAATCACTCAGCGTGCTGGGAATCGCAGAGCGGAACTGCGGCTGCGAAAGTTGACGGGAAGAACATTGCCTTGTCGGGCGTTGAAGTCAGGGCTGAAGAACGTGGCCCGCGGCTGGTTGGCCGCGTGATGCCCATTCTTGACGCGCGAATTGAAATTGGACGTAGGAGTGAGCCGGGATGGAAGATCGAGTGATTTGCCAAGGCCTGACTTTTGATGACGTGCTGCTGGTGCCCGCCTACAGCGAGATCATGCCATCAGAGGTCGACACTTCGTCCCGGCTGACGCGCAACATTCCGTTGCACGTGCCGATTGTTAGCAGCCCAATGGATACCGTCACCGAGAGCGAGATGGCGATCGCCATGGCTCAGGAGGGGGGGATCGGAATTATCCACAAGAATTTGTCGATCGAGCAACAGGCGCTCGAAGTCGACCGCGTGAAGCGGAGTGAACACGGAGTCATTGTCGACCCGCTCACGCTCCCGCCCGATGCTCCGGTTTCGGAAGCCAGCCGGATTATGAAGGAACGGAACATCGGCGGTGTCCCGATTACCTCCGGGGGGAAACTCAAAGGAATTCTCACCAGCCGCGACCTCCGCTTCCTCGATTCGCCCGACACTCGCATCTCTGATGTGATGACCCGCGAGAATCTGGTGACGGCCAGTGAAGACACGACGTTGGAAGAGGCTCAGCGGCTGCTCCGCGAGAACAAAGTCGAAAAGCTGCTGCTGGTGGACGAGCACTTCCACCTCCGGGGACTCATCACCATCAAAGATATCGACAAGAACCTGCGGTTTCCCCGGGCCAGCAAAGATTCCCGTGGCCGGCTGCGTGTTGGGGCCGCCATTGGCGTGAACGACAGCGAGCGGGCTCAGGCGCTCATTGAAAAGGGTGTCGATGTTCTGGTGGTCGACAGTGCCCACGGACACACTCGCAACGTCATTGAAACGGTCCGAAACATCAAGCAGAACTGGAATATCGATGTCATTGCGGGGAACGTTGCCACCACCGAAGGTGCCGCCGACCTGATCCGCGCAGGCGTCGATGCCGTTAAAGTCGGAATCGGTCCTGGGTCGATCTGTACCACTAGGATCATCTCGGGTGTTGGTGTTCCGCAGTTAACGGCAATTTCTGCCGTTGCCAAGGCGGTTGCCGACACGGATGTTCCCATCATCGCTGATGGGGGCATTCGCTACAGCGGGGACATCACCAAGGCATTGGCCGCGGGTGCCCACGTTGTCATGTTGGGGGGACTTCTGGCCGGACTCGACGAAAGTCCCGGCGAACTGATTTTGTATCAGGGGCGGAGCTTCAAGCGATACCGGGGGATGGGTTCGCTGGGGGCGATGGTCAAGGGAAGCAGCGAACGCTACCGGCAGTCCGTCAAATCCGGCGAAGAAACACGCACTGGTTCGACACTTGTTCCCGAAGGAGTCG
>CALJUK010000551.1 GCA_937975745.1 uncultured Planctomycetaceae bacterium
GATTCTTCAGCGCGATCCGGCCGGAGCGGTGTCGACTCGGCCGTGGAACATTCGCCACAGACCGGCCTGCTCTCGGTGGTCGGTTCGGGGGAGGTGGAGGGCTTGGAATTCGGCTGACCAGCCGTTCCGCGACGGGAGAGATTTCCGTCGGACGTTCCCGTCTGCCGCTGAAAGGCTCGAGTAAACTCCGTCTGTTGCGGCGTAAGCTGACCGTCGGCCGAGGGTGGAGACAACGCTCCGGTCACTGGATTGGACGGTCCCACGGTGGATTGTGATACAGAAATAGAATTGAGCGGTGTGACTGTCATCGCCTCGACTCAGGTGGTCTGTCGTGTGCATCCGATCTGGCGAAGTCGCCAAATGCGGGGGAGTTATTTTGTCTCGGGAGGGGGCTCGCCGGCGATTCGCTCCATGGTTTCCTGAAGTGTCGTCCTGGCCGGGGCTCCCCGGGCAATGGCTTTCAGAATCTCGTAGCCACGTTCTTTCACAGGGTTCTGAGGACCAGGCGTCGCATCTTCCAGAAAGGCATTAAGAATCTCTGCGATGCTCTCTTCCGGCATACCCTTCAACAGGACAATGTTCTCGTCGACGTCCAGTTGCATGAGGTTCTGGACGGCATTTTCGGCGGGCATCGCCAGCAAGATGCCGCGAGTCTGTTCTGTCGCCTCGGAACTGACTGCTTCGACACGGGCGGCGAGGTCGGCCTCGAATTTGTGCTGCACTTTTTCGAACTGCGACTGATCGGCAATCAACTGATCTGCCTTACGGGTGACGGTCTCTTTCAGCTTTGTCAGTTCGGCCTCGCGTGCTGTAAGTTCCAGAACACGTAACGTCCGCATCCGAATGACGTCTTCGGTAGAGGGCTGATCGTTTTGTGACGGGTCTTCCAGCTCAACAAGAGGCTGCTCGCGTCCGGTGAACACATCCCGCACCTGGTAGATGCGGTCCTGTGTAAGCAACCCTTTGTACGCAAGAAATCCCGCGACGATCCCCAGAGACACCACGAAGGCCGACGCAAATGCGGCAAAGACAAAAATCAGTTTTCGAATCATGAGGAGGCCTCCTGGATTCGGCCGGCCATCCACAAATCCTCAGCTTCCAACTGCTCGCGTTTTTGCTGTTCGTAAAGAAATTCGACTTTCTGCTTCGCTTCAAGCTGTTCGATCGCCTTGACGTCTTTCTCGGCTCGAATGAGAGCGTTGCGGCAGAACCGCACCTGATCGGCCAGCAGTTGTTTCTGCTGTGCCAACTCTGCGATCCGCAAGCGAAGCCGACTGCTGTAGAACCGGCGTTGCGCTGCGGCTTCGATGTTGACTGGCCCGGCTTGGCCGCTCGCCTTGATTTCGTCCAGAATCTGCCCGTGTTCCCGTTCGACCTCGGCCTTTTGTTCTTCAAAACGGCGATCATCCGCCAACAGCTGTGCCAGCAGATGACGGCACAAGTCGCGGCGGTGCAGGCGGTGCTTGAGCACCGGTGCCAATTTGAAGTGAAACCCCTTCATGATCTGAATCCGTGCAACGGCTGACGACCTCTGACTCGGGAGGACTCGTTCGGACGAGAGTCGTTTTCAACGGATGTCGCACCCGATCCTCGGCATTCCGCCACGTGACGTCAGGCCGACATTCGAGCCCCCCCGTCGGTCGGGCGAGCTTCCTTTGTTGAAGCTTGGTTTGCAGCGAGTTTCGAAAGTTTGATCAAATCGGCGAGCGCCTCGTCATAGCTCGTTTTCGTGTCAGCCGATTGTCGAAGGAAATTCAGAATCGCCTCTCGCAGCCGAATGGCCAAGTCCACCTGCGGATTGGAACCTGACTGATAGGCACCAATCGATATCATTTCCTCAGACTGCTGATAGGCCGCCATGAGCTTGCGGATCGAGTCCGCGGCAGCCTGATGCTCGGGCGAGACGACGTCCTTCATCGAGCGGCTGATGCTGCCCAGGACGTCAATCGCAGGCCAGTGTGCCCGTTCAGCCAGTCGACGCGACAGGATAATGTGCCCGTCCAAGATCCCTCGCACTGCATCTGAGATCGGCTCATTTGTATCGTCCGCTTCAACCAAGACGGTGTAAAATCCGGTAATACTGCCAGATTCGGTACGACCGCTACGTTCTAACAGTCGGGGCAACTGGGCAAAAACACTCGGGGGATATCCACGTGTCGCAGGGGGTTCACCCACCGCCAGACCGATCTCACGCTGCGCCAGCGCATACCGCGTCACGCTGTCCATCATCAGGAGGACGTCTCGCCCCGTATCGCGGAAATACTCGGCGATGGCCGTTCCAAAGTGAGCCGCCCGCAAACGGATCAACGCCGGCTCGTCACTTGTCGCCACGATAACGACGCTTCGGGCCAGCCCCGCGGGGCCCAGATCCCGTTCGAGGAATTCTCGCACCTCGCGGCCTCGTTCGCCGATCAACGCAACGACATTGACGTCTGCGGTACTGCTTCGGGCCGCCTGTCCCAGTAAGGTACTCTTGCCAACGCCGCTTCCGGCAAAGATGCCCAACCGCTGTCCCAGCCCGCAGGTCAAAAGCCCGTCGACGACACGAATCCCGGTCCCCAGCGGCTTGTTGATCCGGGGGCGATTCAGGGGCGAAACAGTCTTTCCGAGCAGCTCCACCGTGTGCGGCAACAACGGGGGCGGTCCACCATCGAGTGGTCGACCCAGCCCATCAAGAACACGCCCTCGCAGGCGCTCCCCCACATTGACTGCAGCGACCGATCGCACCAGCCGGACACGATTTCCCAGGCGGACACCAGACAGGTCGCCGTACGGCAGAATGAGCGAGTCGTCCCCTTCAAAGCCAACCACTTCCCCCTGAATGGGGGTACCATGCTCTCGCGAGACGGCACACACCGATCCGAGCGGAGCGGGAAAGCCAGCCACAGCCGCGCGCAGCCCGATGATCTTCCGGACGCTTCCGGTCAGCGAAAAAGGAAGAATTCGGCTGGCATGTTCTTCAATTGACATTCGGGCCATCGAGGGACGACTTCCTGAGGTTCTTGCCCGTTCATACTTGCAACGGCATCGAGGGATTTACGCGGTTTGTTTAAGAGTTGACTTCACCCGAGGGGCGGACGAGTTCATCGACGATTCGCGACAACTGCATGTCGAGGGTCGCATCGATCGTTCCGTGCTGTGTATGTATCAGGCAGCCGCCCTGGTCGATCTGCGGATCGGGAATAATCGTCGCGTCAGTGCAGCCGGACAGGCTGAGGATGAAATCTTCCGCCTGATTGCCGAGCGTTTCAACGTCGTCGGGATTCAGGTGAATGCGAATGTGCGGGTTACCGGAAACCAGCTGTAAAACTTCCGCCAGCATGCCACGGACACAATCAGGTTGTGCCTCCAGACGTCGCCGGGTCAGCTTCTCGGCGATTCGAACACACAACAAAACAGCCGACTTGTCCCACTCCGCGAGCCATTGATCGCGTGCCTGTTCAATCTCGCCGACGGCCTTCTGAATGGCGGGCAACAGGGTTTGCAGATTGCGCGAGACGCGTTGCTCGCACAACTGCTCGGCCCGCCGCAGGATCTCCTGCTGAACTTCCTCTTCGCCCCGCCTCCGACCCTCGATCCGTCCCTGCTCGACCGCCTCGCGTCGCAGGCGTTGGGCGTCGGACTGGGCCTTTTCGATCAGAGCGCGCGACTGCGCACGAACCCGTTCGATGTGCTCAGCACACCGCTTCTGCAAGTCTTCAAAGTTGAACGACGCCTGTGCCCCCAGTTCGCGGGCTGCGTCGGCTTTCAATATGCGAAGCGAATCGGCCGCAGCCATCGTGGTCTCACTTCTCTGCCCAGGAGGACGTAAACGCTTTTCAACAGGAGAACCGCGTCAGGACCGTACGTTCTGCTGGCGGTCCCAACCAACCAATTGTTACGAGATGTACTGATCGCTGCTGTCGCCAGCTGTCGCAACGGTAATTTCGCCGGCATCCTCCAGTCGGCGAACAGCGTCGACAACCTGTTGCTGCATGGCTTCCACATCGCTGACTCTGACGGGTCCGAGGTACTCCATTTCTTCGCGCAGCAAGTCGGCCGCACGCTGCGACAGATTTCCGAGCACCTTCTGCCGAATTTCTTCCGAAGCGCCCTTCAAAGCCACGGACCACTGGCTGTTGTCGACCTCTTTGAGCAGCGCCTGGATCGATTTGTCGTCCAACTTAAGCAGGTCGTCGAACACGAACATCAGGCGGCGAATTTCGTCGACCAGGTCCGGATCTTCCTGTTCCAGGTTTTCGAGAATTCCCTTGTTTGTCACACGGTCGGTCACGTTGAGAATCTGCGAGACCAGCGGAATGCCACCTGCCTTTTCCATCTGCTGATTGAACGTGGACGTCATGCGTCGTTCGAGACTCGCTTCGACATCACGAACGACTTCAGGGCTTGTCTGCTCCATGTTGGCCACGCGCCGAATCACCTCGATCTGTTTGTTCGACGGCAGACCACTCAGGACCTCCGCAGCCAGGTTTCCGGGCAGGTGTGACATGATGAGTGCAATCGTCTGCGGATGCTCTTCGACAATAAAGGCCAGCAGGTTGTCGGTCCCAACCTTCTGCAGGAAACCAAATGGGACAGAGCTCATCGACTGTTTGACATTCTCCAGGATCTCCCCCGCGCGTTCTTTGCCCAGCGATTGCTGAAGCAGTTCATTTGCGGCATCCATCCCTCCCCGCTCAATACTGGTGACTTCGCCAGCCAACGACGCGAATTCGTCCAGAACGGCCGTCTGCTGGTCCTTGCTGACGTCAGACATTTGCGCAATGCGCATCATGACCTGTTCCACCTGCGGCTTTGGCAGCTGGCTTAGGACTTCGGCCGCAAGCGGCTTATCCAAACTGAGCAACAGCACGGCTGCTTTGTTTAATTCATCCATCCTGAGTATTCCAAGTTGGAAGCGGTATCACTGCGGACACCTGACGACACTACTTTGCCGCTTGAATCCATTTGCTGATGACGGCAGCGGCCATTTCCGGGTTCTCACGAACCATCGTCTGCAACTGGTCGCGCCGCGTACGGGGCTTTTCTTCCCGTTCGGTTGTGGTGGACTCCCGCTCCGCCTGAAGCAGCGGATTGAACGTGGGATCCGACGTCGGCGCGGGGGAGATTGTCGGCATACTTTTGTTGAGAAGCCACAATGCCCAGATGGCAAACAGCCCCAATGCGACCGCTCCGCCCCACTGACTGAGGATTTCCCAAATCGTTTGTGTGATGGGAATCGTCGTTTCTGCAACATTCGACGGAATGCGCTCGTACGAAGTGACGCTGATGCCATTGGCGGCCGCACCTGACGGAACAAGCTTCTCGACCTTCTCCCGCACGTCTCCTTCCACTTCAGTGCGAATGCTCGCGATCGTTTGATCCCATTTTCGCTTTTCTTCGTCCGTCGTTCCCTCCGGCGTTCCGCGCTTCAATGCGACGGCGCGGTAGTAGTCTTCGGGAATCGAGACACTCACCTGAACCGAGTTGGGCACCGCGGCGATGAACTCTTTTTCCGTTACCGTAACAGCAGGAGCCGTCAACCTATCGGTGCTCTTTTCGGAGATTCCCTGTCTGCGACTGCAAGGCGCGAGCCTGATTGGCGACTTGCCCCGGCTCGGCGCGCGCTGGCTGGGCTGTCGAGAGTTCTTCCCGTGACTGATCGGATGTCCGCAATTGGAGACTGTTCTTCGTGTCGAATGTCTGAGACCGTTCGATCGACGACTTCACGTTATCCACATCGACATTCACCGTGACCAGCACGTCCGGGATATACGAGACAGCCTCGGCAATTTGCGTCTGGCGGAAGTTCACGAATTCGCGAATGCGTGTCAGCAGCCGACTGTCGAAGGGATCCCCTTACTTATCAGCCGAGTCCGAGCTGCCCGTCGATTGATCGACGAT
>CALJUK010000552.1 GCA_937975745.1 uncultured Planctomycetaceae bacterium
GGCCGAACTCGCCTCCCCAGACGACGAGCACGTCGTCCATTAGCCCCCGTTCCTTGAGGTCCGTCAGCAAGCCGGCGATGGGAAGATCGGTACTCTGGCAGGCATTCGGAAGCGACTTGCCGAGATTGCTGTGATTGTCAAACGCTTGGCCAGAGGGGTGCACCTGAACGAACCGGACACCTGCTTCGACAAGCCGACGCGCCAGCAAGCACTGGCGACCGAACCCGTCCGTCGCGTCTTCGCCGATACCGTACTGGGCGAGCGTCGTCGCCGTCTCGTTTGACAAATTGAGGACTTCGCTGGCGGAAAGCTGCATCCGAGCCGCCAGCTCGTAACTGGCGATGCGGGCGTCCAACTGCAATTCTCGCGGCCGCTTCTGTTGGTGGATACGATCCAAACGAGCCAGCAGATCACGGCTCATTTCCGTCACGGCATCGGGCTGTTCGGACTCTGGACGCAAATTCAGAATCGGAGTCCCTTTGGACCGCATTTGCGTTCCCTGATAAATCGGTGGCAGGTAACCCGACTGCCAGTTCTGCACGTGATTCGTCGGCAGGCGACCACCGGGGGAAGGAAGAACCACATAGGCCGGAAGATTCTGGTTTTCACTTCCAAGGCCATAGGTGATCCAGGCGCCAAACGTCGGCAGGCCGGGCATTGTCTTGCCGGATTGAATCTTGTAGCAGGCCGGCTCGTGATTCTGGTGTGTGTTAAACATCGATCGCACGACCGCTATCTCGTCGGCATGCTTCGAGAGGTGCGGGAGCAGTTCCGACATCCAGATCCCCGAGCGACCATGCTGCGAGAACTTGAATGGACTGCGCATGAGACCGCCCGCTGTTTCCGGGGAGGAAAGGTCTTTCGCAATCGTCTTCAGGACCGACTTGCCGTGATTGCGGTCCAATTCCGGCTTGGGATCGAACAGATCGACCTGTGACGGACCGCCCTGCATCATCAACTGAATGACGGCCTTCGCCCGGGGCCGAAATAGCGGCGGCTTGGGTTTTAGCGTGAACGAACGCGGCTGAGTCGAACCAGATGCTTCGGAAGCAAACAGGGCCGAGTGAAGGTCCCGGTTGTAGACGTCGCGGTTGAGCAGCCAAGCCAAGGCCGCACCGTGCAGCCCATGGCTCACGCTTCCCAGGAACGATCGTCTTGAATTCAACATG
>CALJUK010000553.1 GCA_937975745.1 uncultured Planctomycetaceae bacterium
GAGCCCACCTTGCAGCCGAACAGGAGACCGCTCGACGGCAAGAAGAAGCTGCCGCAGAGGAGACCGACCGCCAACGGCAATGGGACGAGCGAACCCGCGAATTGAACCAGCGAGCCGACGCACTGGCCGTACGAGAGGCCGCGTTAGCCCAGAAAGAAGCCGAACTGGCGGTTCGAGAAGAGAGCCTGCAGGCCGAAGCCGCCGCCGAAGCAGACGCGGCGAGTGCGATCGCAACGGAAGAGTCAGCTGAGACTGAAACCGGTTCGCTCACTGTGGACAAACCGCCTGCCGAAGACGAGGTTTCGAATGTCGAAGCCGCTGACGTCAATAAAGTGCCAGCAGCTGACGAAACGACTGCTGCTTGTGACGACGGTCTAAACGATCTCCGTTCGAAGATCGCCGCGATGTTCGAACTTCCGTCACCGAAGCCCGGTCGGCCGCAACAGGCTGGCATTTCCAAGCCGACGACCGGTGCGACGGACGACATTGAATCAGCCAGGACAAAAGACGATTCGGTGGAGAAGCTCACTCCGCTGCAAGCATTCGAACGCGCGATCAAACAGCGCGACGAAGGGCAGCAACTGGTCGGCGACGCGGGCGTGACGAGCGAAGACCAACCATGTCACAGCCAGAGTCGCCAGCAAGATACTATTCACGAGAAACCTGCGGATACGCCGTCAGAAACTGTTCCCGTTGCAACATCAACTGACGTGAAAGCGGAGAAAGAGCGTTTCGAACTGGACGACGCGGAGAATCCGGATTCCGTCGCCCGTTACATGCAAGGGCTGCTTGAACGAACGCGGCGTGGCAACCAACCCTCTCAAACACGTCAGCCCGCTCCCCGGCAGCATACTCCGGAGCGAAAGCCGGCTGCTTCGATCGAACGAACGTCTGGGGCGAAACGCCCTCTGGCAAATCACTCGGCCCAGCCGGCGGCCAACGAAACTTCTCATGTCGAACGGGAAGAAGTTCAGCGAACTTCCAAGCCGCGCACTCAAGTCAACAAGGATGCTCTGCGAGCGAATCTGCACTCGATGCGGGAAGTTGCCAATCTCTCCGCGAGAAGTGCTCTGGCGAAGTACTCGTGGAAGCAGACCCGTAACAGGCTGGTGGTGCAGGGACTGCTGGTAGCAACGTCCTGGACGGTCGCGGGAGTGCTGGCCGTCATGGAAACAGCTCACGGGCTCCGCTTTGGAGCCGCGACAACGGCGGCCCTGACCGTGGGAGGGATCTGTCTAGCCTTCGCAGGAAAGAACCTGTGGGACTACCGCTGCAACCTCCCCACCGACCGAAGCGACAACGCAAAAGAGTCGGGAACCGATTCGACCAAAGAATAACGCCTTCCGCCGTTGGCCACGATGCCACGAGATTAAGCCTGTGCACGGGACTTAACACCGTGTCATGGGCGGTCAAAGACCTGTCATGGGCCATCAGAGATTGTACGACAAGGCGAGCAACAGCAGGAATGCAGCTCCCATGATGACCAGAATGGGCGCGAACAGACGAATCGCGCGAGTGATAATCCGGCCGGTCAACTCGTAACGGCTGGCGCTGTAGACCAAACTGATGGCGGCTGCCATCGGAATGAGATGCCAAGTGATATTCGCGTGTCCGGCGGCCAGGATCGGTTCGAGACCGGGCATGGTGAACTTTCTGTGAGACGTTGCACTTGGTCTGGCAGATCAGGATTGCGCCGACGCGACTTTCGACTCGTCCGTGACGGAAGGTGTCGACGTTTGGCCGGCAGGTTGCAACGATTCTCCCTGCGGTCCGTTCTCAGATTCGTCCCCCAACCCGTAGGCGGGGCCTTCGAGCGCATCCCAAATGGCTAGGACGTTTAACAGGCCGGCAATCCAGGTGTAGACCATTGCCAACTCGTAGAGCTTGCCAAGTCGTCCGTGCAATCGCTCGAGAGCAGCACCACCAAGCGGAACTTCAAACCAGTCGACGAACCGTCGCGGAATAGCCCCGTCCAGGCGGCCGAAAATCATCTCTTCTCCGGCGTGGTTTGCAACAACTTGACAGGCCAATTCGCGACGTTCACTGGCGGCGATCGGGCGATCAATGTAGATCAGGTCCCCCAGTTTGAGCTCGATCGACTCGCCATCGGCGGACGTCCCGACAAAGCGGCCTTCAACACGCGGGATCTGATCGCCGATTGCTTCCAGATGAACT
The DNA here is from genome assembly GCA_937975745.1 of uncultured Planctomycetaceae bacterium. Classification (GTDB taxonomy): domain Bacteria; phylum Planctomycetota; class Planctomycetia; order Planctomycetales; family Planctomycetaceae; genus CALJUK01. The sequence goes on from CALJUK010000553.1 coordinate 2,176, forward strand.
TTGCCCGTGACGTCCGCAATCTCGATCTCGCCATCCGGCAAGCGGAGTTCGACCTGACCAACAAATGGACCGCTGATTTCACGTTCCGTCAGGAAGTTATCCTCGTTCTGTGCTGTGTGATAACGCTTGGACTGAATGATGGCGGGCAAAGCGGCCAAGCCAACCGGTGCCTGTGCAAGATACCCCAAAGCGACCTGCGATCGGGATCGCTGCCCTCCCTCGGCTGATTCTTGCGTGTAGCTGACGACCTTCCACTCTCCCAGCGACAGGCCGTAAAGAAACAGCCCGTTGATACAGACAAAGTAGACGGCCGACTTGAAGAAGCGCCTTTGGTACAGGTGGCCAGCTCCGGGGACCAGAAAGGCCAATACGGCTGCGATCCACGGATTTCGTAGCGAGACGCGAGGATGTGGCATGCGATTCGAGAACTTTCCTGTTTCCGACAGTCCGCAGACGGCCACCATCGGGTCCAACGGTCACGTCGGGCCGTGTGGCAGTCACCGCTGGCGATTGTAGGGGCTGGCAGAATACGTGACCAGTCCAGCAGTGATCGACTGCAGGGGGCTTAAGACCGGCGAGTCATTCGCCTGTCAGTTCTTGGCCTCCGACTGGAGCAGCTTGTCGCGGAACTCGTCCTGGGCTTTCCGCAGTTCCTCAATCTGTACTGTCAGGCGACGGACCTGGTCGTCGGGAGCCGCCTGCTCTGACAACTGCTTGATCGCCTCGGCCGCCCGTTCGCGAACCCGGCTGTCGACATCCTGCTCGGCGATCGAAACCAGTACTCCCCGTGACGGTTCCGACCATTTCCCTAGTCGACCCAAAGCTTCAACCGCCTCCCGCCGGACACGGGGGCGTCCCTGCTGACAAAGCTCTGTCAGCCGATCGACCGACTGCTTCCGTTGGGCGGCGGAGTGCTCTTTCAGCAACAGCCAGGTCGGCAGGCTTTCAATGGCAGTAATGCGGACTGTCCGGTGATTTTCAGGTTGGGTCAATTCCAGCAGCGTCGCCAGTGCGCGTTCGTCATTCGATCGGGCGACAGCCTTCGCCGCAGCCGACCGGATCGCCTGCCCGTGCGACTCCTGGGCCAAGGCCGCCGCAATGACATCCCAGGGAATCTCTTCCGTGACAGCCGACCAACTTCCAATCAGGCTGGCCGTGACAGCCTGGCTGCTGTCCCCCGCCTTCCAGCGTTCGGCTAAGGCTTGGGCAACCTTCTGGTCTCGAGCAAACTTTCCCAAGGCGACGACGACTGCCCGGCGGACACGCGGTTCCGAATGGTTCAGATGCTTCAGCAACAGGTCACGGGACAAATCCTCGCCCGACTTTCCCAGCCCCTCGGCGGCAGCAATCTGCACTCCGTAAAACCGCTCGCCAGCGAGAACCTGTTCCAGCAGCTCGCGATCCGCGTCGGTCTTGCTGTCGGCGAAATGCTTGATCGCCCGCAGTTGTTCGGGAACTGTATTCGTCGCGGAGAGTTGCGCGACCCACAGATCGCGAGACTTCTTTTCTTTGATTTCCGCCAAGATGGAAAACTGCGGATCGATCCGAACATTCGACGGGCGATGTGCGGACGGAACGTACAAGACCAGTTCCTTCTCTGTCATCCGCCGTTCAATTGTGATGGGCGATTGCGTGGTCCCCGCAGCGGATTGAAATTGCAATTCAACCATCACGGGAATCTCGAATTGGTCCTCCTTCTGCGTCTGCTTGAGCGCGATACGAACCAACTTGTCATCAGCCTTGTAGTCGGTACTCACCTCCAGAACAGGGCTACCGGGCCGTTCGGTCCAATCGTAGAAGAACCGCTCCAACGTCCGGCCGGTCGATTCTTCCAACGATTGTCGAAA
>CALJUK010000554.1 GCA_937975745.1 uncultured Planctomycetaceae bacterium
ATTGAAGCCGTCGTTATAGACATGGGTGCCGACAATGTTCCGAATCACCAGATGCCCGCCGCGACCGCCGAAACCGACGGCATTGGACCGCCGGGGAATCCGAATTCCAGCCGAGGCGAGTTCCCGATCGGGCGCAATCCGCACGTAAAACGCCTTCTCGGCTTCGACCGTGGTCCATTCGCCGGGCTGCAAGTCCGCCGGTGTCTTCCAGGCATCTTTGGGGCCTTTAGACGAACGCCCCATCCGCACCATTCGGCCGTCAAACAAGAAGTACCACCGCGAAACAATCGATGGATTGAACGTCGGCAGAACCTGGGTGCTGCGGTACAGGCCATCACCCAGGGAGTCCCACTCGGTCGGGTTGATGGGATCGCTGCCGTCAATAATGGCGCCGTGCCCATCCAGAACAATCGGCCGACCCGCCTCGCCCGACTTGCTGCTGAAGACAGCGCTCTCGAAATAACGGCCCGGTGAAAGGTGAATGGTGTCCCCGGCGCGAGCCAATCCAATTGCCCGCTGGATTGACTTCACCGGATGTGTCACACCGTCCTGCGAGTCGTCCCCCCGCACCGGATCGACATGCAGATCCCGGCCGAGCGCACTCTCCGGCGGTGGCGTTTGCCCGTGGGCTGACGCGCCGGCAGTCAACACCGACAGCAACAGAAAGCACACAACTCGAAGAATCGAACCACACTTCCTGCGGAACATCGTAGCCCCCTGGATTGCAGCATTTGCGGCACATCTGAATGAAAATGAACGCTCGTTCATGAACGGCAATTGAGGAACGGTGGAAACTGACTTTCCCCGGCGGGAGTAGCATTTTCAAGGGGCAGGCCAAAAGTTGCCTCATTGTGTAGAATTCTGCAAACGGACCACGCGGGTGGCGGGCCGAGTCGATGTTCGCCGCGTTCCACCCCCCTTGCCGGGTCATCGCAGGATGTGCAGCCGATGAAGACGATTCGACGATCCGCAGAACGAGGCCACGCCAATCATGGCTGGTTGGACACCTACCATACGTTCTCATTTGCGACCTACCAGGACCCGGCACACAAACGGTTCCGATCGCTCCGTGTGATGAACGAGGACCGCATTGCCCCTGGCAAGGGCTTCGGTACGCATCCCCACGCAGACATGGAAATTGTGACATACGTTCTCTCCGGGGCACTCGAACACCGGGACTCGATGGGAAACGGCGAGGTTCTCCGCCCCGGCGAATTCCAACGGATGTCGGCCGGAACCGGCATCACACATAGCGAATTCAATCCGTCAGCCGACGAAGCGACGCATCTCTATCAGATTTGGCTGTACCCGGCAGAGAAGGGAATCGAACCGAGTTACGAGCAAAAGGCCTTTCCAGAGGACGAACGCCTCAACACGTTCCGACTGGTGGCGGCTCCGGATGCGGCCGAGGGCTCGCTGACAATTCATCAGGACGCGCGGATTTTCCTGTCCCGCGTCGATTCCGGTGTCTCGCTGGCCTATCCGCTTGCAAACGAACGGCACGCATGGCTGCAAGTGTTGCGTGGAGCCATCCGATTGGACGATACACAGTTGGCAGCAGGGGATGGCGTGGCCATCAGTGAGGAGTCACACGTCGAGTTCACCGCCAGCGAGCCGTCTGAAGTCATGCTGTTCGACCTGGATTAAGTTGGGCGGCCGCCTGCCTCTCCCGTATGCGAGATTGTGAAGTGCCAGAAAACTTCGCTGAAATCGAGCGACTCGAACCAAGGCGTGACACGCCATGAAAGCCATGCTGTTAAAACGGGTCGGCCCGATGAAGCCCGATGCCGATCCACTTTCCTACGAGGATGTGCCCGATCCGGACCCGAGTGCTGGCGAAGTCCTGATTCGAGTGCGTGCATGCGGCGTCTGTCACACGGAGCTGGACGAAATCGAAGGTCGACTCACTCCGCCGCGGTTACCAGTAATCCCCGGGCACGAAGTTGTGGGGAAAATTGTCTCCACCGGCGCGGGCGTCCCGACAGATCGAAAAGGGGAACGCGTCGGTGTTGGCTGGATCTATTCGTCGACGGGCAAGTCGGACGAGAATCTCAGTCCTCAGTTTCAAGGCACCGGC
>CALJUK010000555.1 GCA_937975745.1 uncultured Planctomycetaceae bacterium
GGTGCGGCTGCCGTTTGGCTTCCCTCAATCCGCGCAAACACGCAGCGCTGCTCCACATGTCCGCGCTGACGCCGACTCCAACGTCTGCGGGAACTGGGCGTGAGCAACGGCATTCGGCGGCCCGGCGACTCCGTCGGATCGCACTGCCAGCGTGTCTGGTGGACCGCCAGCGAAGCCAGTTGCGCCCACCGCGTTCCACAACGATTGAGTCCGGGTTGCGCCCACCGAAACGGAGAGGCAACTCGAAAACTCCCGGGGCCGCCGTCCTGCCCAGACACTGCTCCTGCGTCCCCCCGGAGGTCCATTGTGATAACATGGGTTATCTGGAAGGATGATTGTGCAGTCTGTGGTGAATGGAACGCAACGGAAAATTGGTGAGAATGTGCGATATTTGGGGAAATGTTGCCTTTTGGTAACTTGGTGCATCCGGTTAGACACCGATGACGGAGAACCCGAACATCCAGTGGCGATGGTGGGGTCGCATGTCCTCTGTTTGAAATGCCTCCTTCCTCCGCGATCGTCTCCTGAAGGCAGACATTATCGCCGAGCGGGAGCAGTGTTCATGGCGTAGATGTTTATTGTATAATGTGTTACGGTGATTCGTGTGGCTTGGGAGAGGAGTCGGCCGGGTGAGGGAAGCTCTTGCGTCGGCACGCACATCACTTGGGCTTTCCGTCAATAGGCGAGGCCTATCCGTGTTGACGGACGGCAACGTCTCTTGATCTCCGACGGCTATTGTCTCTGTTGGAATGGGAGGACTGGGGTGAGTTCGTCCAACGGCCACGACGGCCAACTCACGCAGTGTTGCCGATCGGAACGGGCCGGTCTGTTTGTTACGGTTTGAACGGTTGTCGGGCGGCACCGCATGAGTCGGATGGATTGGTCCCCAGGCGGTATGCCATCTGCTGTTGAGTCTTGGGGATGGACCTGACCTGCCGATTTAAGCTTAAGCTGGACCTGCTGATCAGAGATTGCTGCATGTGTGGAATTTGTGGATGCGTGAGCCCGCCGGAAGCCGACGTCCTGGATCGGATGCGGGATCGGCTTGCGCATCGCGGGCCTGACGAATCGGGCAGTTTCTTGGACGAGACTGTCGGTCTGGGGCACCGCCGGTTGTCGGTTCTGGATCTGGCGACGGGGCAGCAGCCGTTCGAGTCGGCCGACGGAAGTTCGGTCCTGGTGTTCAATGGAGAGATCTACAACTTCCACAAACTTCGGGACGAGTTGATCTCGCGCGGAAGAACATTCCGGACCACAAGCGACACAGAAGTACTATCGCAGGCCTATGCCGAGTTTGGTACTGAGTGCGTCCAAAGGCTCGACGGGATGTTCGCCTTTGTGCTGTATGATCGCCACCGCCGACTGCTGTTCGGCGCGCGGGACCGGATGGGAAAGAAGCCACTCTATCTGACAACGCAGCCGTTTGGTCCTCGTGTTGAGTTCGCCTTTGCGTCCGAGATCAAGTCGCTCCGTGAGCATCCCGAGATTCAATCCCGTCTCTCCATCCGGCGTCGCGCGGTCGTCAGTTATCTGCTCAACGACTATGTGAGCGGCCGTGAGAGCATCTACGAGGGAATTGATCGACTGTCGCCGGGGTGTGCCTTTGTGTACGGTTTGGCAGGATCGGATCGGCCCGGCTATCGGGAGTGGCAGTACTGGGATGTCGGTCTGGGCCGCCCCGCGGAAGATTCAGGCGAAGCCATTCAATTCCTTGACGAGTCTGCCGCGGCTGACGAACTGATTGAGCGGTTGCGGCTGGCTGTCGAACGTCGGATGGTTGCGGACGTCCCGGTGGGGGCGTTGCTGTCGGGCGGGATCGATTCGACGGCCGTGGTGGCCTTGATGTGTCAGTTGCAGTCGGCCAGTCAGGTTGAAACTTTCTGCATCGGCTTCGAGGATCGGTCGTTCGATGAATCCGGGTTCGCTCAGGAGGCGGCCGCCTACTACGGGACGAAACATCGCAGCCGAACCTTCACGGCGGAGGATCTCCAGGCAGAACTTCCCCGAGTTGTTGCGGCGTTGGATGAGCCGTTCGCCGATCCATCGATTCTGCCAGTCTCGATGCTGTGCGAATTCGTCCGGCAGTACGTCACTGTGGCGTTGGGGGGTGACGGAGGTGACGAATTGTTTGCCGGATACGATCCATTTGCGGCAATCCGGGCTGCTGAGTGGTATCGGTCGTGGATCCCGTCCGTTCTCCATCAGATATTGATTCTGGCAGCCCCTTCGGCGATTCCAGCGTCCAGCCGCAACATGGGACTGGATTTCAAGTTGCAGCGATTCTTGCGTGTTGCCACCGAGCCAGGTCATCGCCGTGCTGCGGTCTGGATGGGCGCATTTTCGCTGCCTCAGTTGCAGCGTCTTCTGCCGGATTGGCCGGACGAGTTGGTAGCCGGGCAGTGTTATGCCAATGCGGCTTCCGCGTACTTTCGGGGCAGTCGTGAAGGGAGAGATCCCGTGGCGGGCGCACTTGGGTTCTTCCAGGAGTGTTATCTGCCGGACGACATTCTGGTGAAGGTCGACCGCGCGAGTATGCTCCATTCGCTCGAAGTTCGCTCGCCCTTTCTCGATACCGGTGTGGTCGGTTTTGTGAACTCGCTGCCCAGCAATCTGAAACTGCGTGGGAGGCGGCGGAAGCATTTGCTTCGCTCGGCCGTCACGGCCCCTCTTTCCGACGGTCGACCACTCGTTCCTGCAGCGCTTGCGGAACGTTCGAAGAAGGGGTTCGGGATCCCAGTGGCTCGCTGGATTCGCGAGGATCTACGGAACTTCTTCTGGCAGGTTCTCTGCGAGGACTGGCCGGAGAGCGAACTGCCCGGGTTCAATCGGGGCGAAATCCACCGTCTGTTTGATGACCATGTCCGCCTGCGCCGCAATAACTACAAGGAGCTCTGGGCTCTTTGTGTGCTGGCGACGCGGGTCCGCCGCGGCCGAGTCCAGACGGCGTCGGACGGGCCAGCGGTGCTGCTGGCCTGAGGGGCTGGTTGCGGGGGCACCGTACCATGGAGTTGGCAGTGCCCCGTTCAGTTGCTCGGACGTTGGTCCCATTCCGGCCTCTCTTCGGTGCTGCTGCTCATCGCGTTAACGGCTGGTAACGCATTTCTCGCATTGCGCACCTGTCGTATACGCGCGGCAGCAGCGCTGACACCGCCTTTCTGTCGAGTTCCTGAAGCCATTGCTGGTCTTCCAAGTGGCGCAGTTCCTTAGATTTATTGGGTTTCCGTTGAGGTTCCGGACATGCCATTTTGGCTCAGTGAAGCGATTTCACCGGACGGTACCGTTTTGCGGCGCTGTGGCACAAACGCTGCAGAGAAGTTGCCGGAACGCAACCTGGCCAGTGCGCGTGAGCGTACGGGGATCGCAGGAGTCAAACCGGCTGCAACTGACGAATGTCCCCGTCCGTGCTCAAGATCACATGGTGTGGTTATGGGCGAAGTATCAGATTTTCCGCAGCCAAATGAGGACAGGGATTAACTATGAAGAATGTTGCGCAGCAGTTGCTGAGCGACGAAGCTGGCTTCGTCGTCTCGTCCGAACTGGTGCTGATCGCCACGATTCTGGTGATTGGAATCACGGTCGGCATGACCTCGGTCCGCGATCAAGTCGTCCAGGAATTGGGTGACTGGGCCATCTCCTTCGGCAGTGTTAACCAGAGCTACAGCTACTCGGCCGTGACCGGCCACACTTCGAGCGTTGCCGGCTCGATCTTCAACGACCTGAACGACGACTGTGATTCGGTTAGTGACGTTAGCGAAGGCGAGCCCGCTTGCTTGAGTATTCAGGTCGCCGCCACTCCGGAAGGCTAAGCCTTTTGGGCTTAGTTGTCGTGTTTGCGTGATTCTGAAGCCCAGAGTTCTTGCAGGCTTGTCGCGGGTCATGGTGTTCCGCGGTGAAGTGTGCTGAGTCGAGAGGCGGGAGTCTCTGGGTATCTTGTGACTTACCTTTATCCTCAAGTTGGATAGGAAATAAGCAATGAAGAGTGTTGTTTCGCAATTGCTGAACGACGAAGCTGGTTTCGTCGTTTCCGCTGAATTGGTCCTCGTCGGGACGATCCTCGTCCTGGGTCTCGTGGCCGGTCTGACTTCGGTCCGCGACCAGGTCAACCAGGAACTGGGTGACTTCGCCATTTCGTTCGGTAGCATCAATCAGAGCTATAGCTACTCGGCTCTGACCGGCCACACCGCCAGCTCCGCTGGTTCGCTGTTCAACGACTTGCTCGACGACTGCGATTCCGTTTCGGACGCTGCTGACGGCGAGCCCGCCTGTATCGTCATCCAGGTGGCTGCCACGACCGAAGGCTAATTGCCTGGTGGTTGTGTGTTGAGGCTGCTGCGCACTTGTGCGTAGGAGTCTGTCGAAAACTGGCGGGGCCTGAGGCGATTTCGGTCGATCTCAGGCTCCGCTATTTCGGCATTAACGGCAGTAAGGCATTAACGGCGGTGAACGGTACGGTAAGTGCAATTCACGAGAACAGCTTCTTGAAAGGGCGATTTTCTTGAGATTGTTGTCAAAAAGTGTGAACGTGATTGCAAAACGTTTATCGCAATTGAACGCAGACGAGGCTGGTGTCATTCAGCCGGCAATGTTCCTGCTGTTTCTGACGATTTTGGTGCTCGGCATTATTCCGGGCTTGGCGACGTTGCGGAATCATATCACGCAGGAGTTCGGTGACGCGGCCGTCGCTCTCCAGTCGATTGACCAGAGCTACAGCATGACGATCAACGGGACCGTGAGTCAGTATATCGATTCGAATTCGTTGACCGACCCGGATGGATCAGAGCCGGCCTGCTTGGATATCGATCAGGTTGCAGGGACACCGGAAGGCTAAGTTGAGCGTGTGGACGCATCTTCGGTCGTTGCTCCGGCCGACAGAATGCGAATCGAACAAGTTTGAATTCAAGATGACTCGCGGGCCGGTCAGCGGGAATTGGAAGCAGCCGCTGGCTTTTTGTTGAGATGCAGACTGCAACAAGAGTGTCGTCGGAGTAAGTGGGCGTTCTGTCCGCTGCATTGAGTGCAGTCTGGTCTGCCGAGTGAATCACGTTTTTGGAAAAACCTTTCACATCAAATCGGAGATCCTGGTAACAGGCCGCCTGATCGGCTGGCTTGCTACGGAAGATCGCTTGGAGGGGTGCGGTGGCGCGAATTAGTCCGGGAACCATGACGGCGGCGATATTCGCCATTCTGATCGGCCTGGGGGGGGCTTATGCAGTCCGGCAGTATCTTCATCAGCCGCCAGCTGTGGAAGCTCCCGCTCAAGCTGCACGAGAGGCAAGGGTGTACGTGCCCGTGGCTGCGGCCGACTTTACTGTTGGGCGGCAGATGACGATCAACGACATCGTGATCATGAGTTACACACCGCAGGAGATTGCCAAGAGTCCGTATGCTGGCAAGGTTTTCATGCGTGATCCGCAGCAGATTGTCGAACGACAGTTGCGGATCGATGTTGAAAAGGGACATGCCTTCGAGGCCAGCGACTTTTTCGCAAAGGGGATGGGCCCTGGCGTGGCGGAGTTGTTGCAACGTGGCCTGCGCGCCGTTGCTGTCCCGATAGACAACACGGGCTCTGTCGCCGGATTCGCGCGACCGGGAACCATCGTTGATGTTCTCTTCCGCTCGACGCCCTACAAGAATTATCCGGAAATGACCATGACACTGTTGGAAGGTGTCGAGGTCCTGGCCGTCAATGACGAAGCCGTTCCCAACAGTGTTGTCAACTCCGGACGCGCTGGAGGAAGCTCCGCGATGGTGACCTTGGCTGTGGCTCCCGATCAAGCAAAAGCGCTGAAAGTTGTGGAAGGCCGTGGCGAGCTGACATTGATTCTGCGATCGCCGGACGATGTTGGCTCGATGGTCAGTCTCGAATCCCGCAAGAAGCTCACGATCGACCAGCTTTTGGGGCTACCATTTGTTACTCGCGTTTCAAAGATGGACGTCTGGCACGGAGGAAATCGCCAAACGCTCGAATTTGAAGAAGAAGTCTTCGTGGATGACAACGCCGGTGGTGGCTACATCAGCACTCCGGTCGCAGGCGACAACGCCGTCTTCGAGCCCGCAACGACCGGTGTCCGTCCCTCAGGTCGTGTTCCTGCGATCAACGGGTCAGTTGGTGGTGGTTTGGAAGCAGGCGGTGGTGAAGCAGGCGGTGGTGAAGCAGGCGGTGGTGAAGCAGGCGGTGGTGAGGCAGGCGGTGGTGAGGCAGGCGGTGGTGAGGCCGGTGGTGGTGAAGCCGGTGGCGGTGAGTAAGGGCCAGTCTTCATCCCTCTGAAGTGTGCCGTTTGGGCAGGAGTCCACGGATGGTCTGTGGACGACGCGGCGCGTCGAATCTGAGGCCGCCGACTGCTTGGGTGTGGAACACCCAACAAGTAATGGTCACTACGCTCCCCTCGTAGTCGACCAGGTTTCCAAGGCAAGAGTGGCATTCATGGCGACGATCAGTTCGCGAGCGATTCAAGTCGATCCAGGCGTTTTGGGACGACAAGTCGATCCGGAACGGCTGCGGTACGAGAAGCTCAAAGTCGAGATCCACGAGAACCTCGTTGATTCCCTCGAACTTTCGATGTTGGCGCTGGCCAATCGAGAGCAACTCGAAGACGAGGTCCGCATTGTCGCCGCAGAAATGGTCCGCGAACATGCCGCCGGTCTCAACCAGGAACAGCAGGAGCAACTGCTGGACGACCTGCTCGATGAGGTATTCGGCCTGGGCCCCTTGGAACACATTATCGATGATCCGAATGTCAGTGATATCCTCGTGAATAATCCGTACGAAGTGTACGTCGAACGGCGAGGCCTGCTTGAACCGACGGAAATCATCTTTGCGGATGACCAGCATCTGATGCGAATCATCCAACGTGTTGTCTCCCGGGTCGGGCGACGAATTGACGAAGTCAGCCCCATGGTCGACGCGCGGCTGGAGGATGGCTCCCGTGTGAATGCAATCGTGCCACCGTTGGCCTTGGATGGTCCGACACTTTCGATCCGCCGCTTCGGAGCGAGGCCGTTCCGGGTGGATGACCTGGTGGCTAATCATTCGGCAACCGACGACATCATCGACTTTCTCTCGGCCGCTGTCGCCGCTCGGATCAGCACGTTGATTTCTGGCGGGACCGGAGCCGGCAAGACGACCCTGTTGAATGCCTTGACGACATACATTCCGACGGATGAACGTGTCATTACGATCGAAGACTCTGCCGAACTGCGACTGCTGAGTAAGCATGTTGTGCGGCTGGAGACGCGTCCTGCCAATACCGAAGGCGCCGGCGAAATCAGCCAGCGAGCTCTGGTGCGGAACAGCCTGCGTATGCGGCCGGACCGCATTATCGTGGGCGAAGT
>CALJUK010000556.1 GCA_937975745.1 uncultured Planctomycetaceae bacterium
TTGGCCGCTCCATTCTCGTTTCTCGACCCGAATCTTAAGGTTTGACACAACACTAATTCGTCCTGCTTTCCTTGACGACCTGGTCGAGATCTGGCAAGGCCTTCGAAACACGGGCCAACGGCGGAACGGTGTTCGGAACCTCTTTGTCTTCGTACTCGTCACCTGCGTACTGATCGTAGATCTTCGCAAACTGCCGAGTCTGATAGGGAGCCCGGGGATCGCCCCCCAGCGACAACGCTTCGTACTGATGCTTCAGCACGTGCACATAGTTGTACGGACGGTACGAGTGGTACCCGTGATACTTGGGGTAGTACGGGTAGTGCGGAGGCATATTCCAGGTCGAGGTCCAGCAGAACCGGCCGCAGCAATCCCTGACCTTGCAGCAACGGCCGCTGGCCAGACCACAGCCGGCACCCACCCCGCAGCACATCGCGCGGAGCACGCCGCCACCACATTTATTGTGGCAGCCCATTTTGTGGAACAGTCCACCCTTGCAGTGGCCAAGAAGCCCGCCGCCGCAGCTGCTGTCTGCACTGCCATCACAACTGGCTGTCGCACAAGCATTGTCGCAAGTGGCTGCTGGGGCCGGAACGGCACAAGTGGCTGCCGGGGCACAGGCATCTCCGGCCGCATCACAGCCGGGAACTGCTGCCGCGGGAGCGGGAGCTACACAAGTCGCTGCCGGGGCAGCACATTCGTCATTGGCATGGGTGGTTCCAGCCAGCCCTGTGATCAGGACCAGGCCGAGAACGACTTTCAATATCGCCTTCATGATGGAGTAATCCTTTAATCCGGTCGTAAGAGTCTCGATCGCACGCAGCAAGGACAAGGAACCGAATTCTCACCATAACTAACTTGTTTACATGGTGTTACAGCGCCGATGCCGATTTGGTGTCGGCGGTGGCTCCGTCACATTCGATTCCACTCATCATACAACTTCGGATGGAAACATTCGCTACTTCCGTTCAATTCAGACTGACGGAACAACCGATAAGGTCTACCAGCAGTCACACACGGACGCGCTGTAGTTCGATGCAGCGCAATCGAACCATGTCCGAAAACCCGCAGAGTAGAGTACCGGACGCGAACGCTACTGGAGTACGGAGACTTTCGAATGTTGACGAACAGGATGTTCGGTCGATTCGTATGCAGCAGTACGCTGCTGGCGAGCATTGCCTGCGGAATGCTGCAGGACACTCGCCCCGCTTGGGGGCAACCGCCGAGTTCACCACCGGCAGCCTCTCAAGAACTCAAGGATAAAGTGCACGACCTCGTCGAGGACATCTACGAGTCCGAGGTCGAGCTCAAGGTGACGCAGCGCCGCTCGAAAATCCTCAAGATGAAGCACGATATCTTTCGTGCCGCCGTTGCCGATCCAACCATGATTGACTTCGTGGCGTTCGGAACTCGCGAAATCGAGATCATCGGCAAGACCCCCGGAACAACCACACTGACCTTGTGGCTGGGGACGCCGGAACAGACCCGGATGCTCAGCCTCCTGATCACTGTCGATCATGACACGGCTGTTGAAGATCGCCGCCGAATGGAATACGGCGAACTGCAGAACATGATCAACGAAATGTTTCCCAACAGCAAAATTCAGCTGATTCCCATCGCGGACAAGCTGATTATGCGTGGCGAAGCGCGTGACGAAGAGGAGTCGTTGCGGATCCTGTCCATCGTGACACAAAACCTGCAGGGACTCGGTGGCGGCGGCTTCGGTGGTGGCAACGGCGGGGGAGGGGGACTCACCACCCAGGGAACAGCAGCCGAGCCCTTCCCGGATGCCGGAACACTGCCGACCGCTCGCGTCATCAGCATGCTGAAGACCCCGGGCGAAAAGCAGGTGATGCTCAAAGTGCGCATCGCCGAACTGAAGCGATCAGCAGTCCGCACCCTCGCGACCCGATTTGAAATCGACCTGGAAGACTTCCTCTTCTCGTCGGCGATGACCAGCGGTGGCAATATCCTGACGTCGGGGACGTTCAACGACAATACATTCAACGTCATGATCAACGCCTTGGCCAGCAATGGCACGGGAAAAATTCTGGCCGAGCCCAACCTGGTGGTCCTCAGCGGACAGACCGCAACCTTCCTGGCGGGTGGTGAATTCGCCGTCCCCACGACTGTCGGTGTTGGCGGTGCCCAAGCCGCAACCACCAGCTTCAAGGGGTTCGGCACAATGGTGACATTTACCCCGACGGTCATCGACAATGATCGCATCCGGCTGGCAGTCGCCCCAACTTTCAGCACGCTGAACCGGACCAATTCGGTCGGAGGAATCTTCGGTACCGATACCCGGACCGTGCAGACGGTCGTGGAAATGCGGGAAGGTCAAGTCCTGGCCATCGCCGGCTTGTTGCAGGAACAACAACGAGGTGACGTCGCTCGCGTACCACTTCTTGGCGACATCCCGCTCGTGAACTCGCTCTTCCAGAACAAGTCCATCAGCCGCGACGAAACCGAACTGATCGTGATTGTCAGCCCCGAACTCGTCCACCCGATGGAACCGGAAAATGCTCCCAGCATTCTCCCCGGCATGGAGGTGACCGAGCCGGACGACATCGAATTCTTTCTGTATGGTCACGTCGAGGGTTTGCCCGGTCTGAATCACCGTAGTACCGTCTGGCCCTTGTACCGCGACCGTATGAAGCAGGTGAAGAAAAACCGTCGATTCTTCGATCCGTCTTGTCCCGCAGGCCAGTCGGACTCGTACTACATCAACAGCGAACACGGCTGCTCCAAGTAATTTCACTCATCCACTTGACCCAGTGCGATGGCAGAATACTCCCGCAAAGAATAAGGATTGAGTCAAATGACACGTCCACAGTGGACCGTCGGGCTAGCTGCGGCCCTGATGATGTTGACGGCGACACAAGGATGTAAGCAGTGCATCCCCTGCCCGGAGGTCGATCCTCCCGCCCCGCTGGGAGCAACGATCGATCCCATCTGGCAATTACAGGAAGCCAATGGTGAAGCCTCGAATGACTTCGTCATCCGCGAAAACGAATTCACCGGAAATACGCCCCGACTGAACGCCCGGGGCGAACAGCATGTCAAACAAATCGCCGTGCGCGTCAATGAGACACCGTTCCCAGTCATCATCGAACCCAGCTCGATGGATACCCGCGAGGGGGATCACTATGGCTTCGCTGTCCACAACGACCCCGAGCTCGACTTGCGGCGACGTGAAGTCATTGTCCACATCATGGAAGAACTCGGCGTCAAAGATGCCGACCAGAGAGTTGTCATCGCGCCTGACCTGACCGAAGGCTACACACCAATGGAATCGATGCGATCCTATGCCGGTTTCATCTACGGCGGCGGTATCGGCGGCGGCGGCGGTGGCGGATTCGGCGGTGGCAGCGGATTCGGCGGCGGTGGTGGCGGCGGCGGATTCTAGACCACGACAATCTCGCGGGCCGCCGGCAGGACAATCGACCTGACCGGCGGCCTCCGATTCCACCCGGCATCGCGAAGTGTGTGTGTCCCAGATTCCAATTCCGGCTCTCTCCGCTCCATTCGATGAACCGGTTCACTCCACAACATCGATCGCTGGCAACCCAACAATCGCCGTTATCAATTCAGGAGATTCCAGGACGGAACTCCTCTGTCGCGTAGTCAAGGATGGTGAACGATGAAACGCTTTGGTGTCGGGGCGATGCTGCTCCTGGCCGTCACATCGGCCCCACTGGCAGGCTGTTCCCACTTCTCGAATTCTCTCGCCCATCTCGGCCGCAAACCCGCTAATACCGATGTGCAACTCAGCATGGCTCGACTGCAGGAAGAGCAGGGAGCCATCGGCAAGGCACGAGGAATCTACGAGAATATCCTCAAGTCTCAGCCCCGGAATGCTGCCGCACATCACCGACTGGGCGTGCTGGCCTGTAAAGCCGGCGATTTCGAAACAGGATTCGCATTCCTCGAAAAAGCCCGCGCACTCGACCCCAACAACGTCGACATTCTGACCGACATCGGCTACGCCCATTATGCCCAGGGCGATTTGAAGACGGCCGAAGAAGTCCTCCGACAGGCCCTCAGCCTGGATTCGGCCAACCAACGGACCATCAATAACCTGGCCATGGTTGTGGGAACCGCCGGACGCGAAGAAGAAGCCTTCGCACTGTTCCGCCAGACAGTCGACGAAGCCCAAGCACACGCAAACCTTGGCTACTTGCAAGCCCAGAACGGCAACGGTCGCGAAGCCATCGCCCGCTACAGCCAGGCTTTGTCGCTGAATCAGAACCTCGACAGCGCCAGCAACGCTCTGGTCCAAATTGCCGCGATGCAAAACAAACTCAACTCACACAAAGCCATCGAATCGCAACTCGCCCAGAAAAAAGCTGCGAACGCCGGCACTCAACTCACCCAGAGCAGTCAACCCACCGCAAACAATCCACCTGGCGAAATCGTCCAGGCTTCAGCCGTCGCGACAAACAACGTCGTGGCTCCAGCAGTCGCCACTCAGCCCGCAGACGCCGGACAACAGGATAGCCCCTTCGAAATCATCGACGTGGACGTGAAGGCCTCGCCCTCGATCGCCGCGACCGAGGAGCCATCGCCGTTCCGCAAAATGTCCAGCAAAGCCCAGCCGTCGACCGCCAAGCCGCAATCGGCCTCGGCAGCAGAAATCAAATCCTCTCCGTACGTGGCAATCTGCCCCGATGCCCAAGGGAAAACCCGGGAACTGCTGACCCAACTGGATGCCGACAATCCGGCCGCCATGAAGCGAGTCATCCACCAGATCGGCCGCCTCGGCTCGAACGGCACAGCAGCCAGCCCCGCTCTGCGGCAGTTGGCTACCAACGAAGACCCCTACATCCGCATCCACTCAGCGCTCGCTTTGTGGCGGATCGACCATGACGCCGCCACGGCCACTCCGATTCTGATTGACGCACTCGAGCAGCAGGACCCCGGCATCCGCTCGTTCGCTGCGGCGGCTGTCGGCGAAATAGGCCCACAGTCCGAAGAAGCCATCCCCTCTCTGGAGAAAGCGCTGAAGGACGAGAATGGATACGTCCGGCTCCACGTTGCAGAAGCCCTCGGCCGGTTCGACAACTGGCAGGACAAGTCGACCGAAGTCCTGATCAGCTGCCTCAAAGACAGCGATGCCAACGTCCGCTGGTTGGCGACCTACTCTCTGGCAGACCTCAAGCCAGATTCTGACGCCGCCGTCAACGCCTTGGCGGCATCACTCACCGACTCAGAGTCACGAGTGCGAGCCGGTGCCGCCTTCGCCCTTGGAGAATTGGGAGCGCGGGCTGACTCGGCTGTCGACGCCTTGAAACTCGCCGTCGAAGACGGCAGCGGAGAAGTCCGCGACTCGGCTCGATCCGCTGTCCAACAGATTGAAGCCGCCATCCGATAATCGAATCTGCGATTCCGTTCGAAGATTCCCGCACGCCACCGGCTGGAACGTTTCAGCCGGTGGTGTTTCTTTATCGGTGGTCTTTTTTTATCGGTGGTGTTTCTTTATCGTGGCCACGCCGGCAGGCCCGCCGGGTGCGAATTCGTCGAATCGCCCGATCCCGAACGGCGGGGTGGCCGTGCCACCCAAGACGAACTCCCAATCCCGAGCGGCGGGGTTCATCCCCGCCGTCCGCACGAAGTCTCCCCCCGCGATCCCCCGCGTCCCCCGCAGTGAGTTGCTACCGCTGGTCGTCGCAGTGATGGCAGAGGACGACGCCATCGCGGCGGCGCCCGAGATATTCTCGCAGCGTGCATTCACCATGAATGGCGCAGCCGTGAATCGGGACCATCGTGCCCTTCGAGCATCCCAGACCGCACCGCACTTCGCGAACCACTTCACCGCGATACACACACGGCAAGACAGCGGTTGAATCAGGCTTGGTGTCGTGTGTCGGGGGAGGCGGACCGAATGGTTCGGGCTGATCGGCATGCGGACAGACGCGACAAATCGCCTCCGAACAGTGCGGTTTGCCACTGAAGAACACAAATGGCGATCGGCAGAACTCTCGTCCGTTCTGCTCGCTGCGGTGGCGACAGAGGGGCAACTTAGCAGTCAACGTGAATCCCCGTGAAGACAGTGACCGTGTCCGGCATTTGCTCCCAGACTTCCTGTTGAATGTGCCTTTCTGACGGATAGTCGGGAGGATCTGTCAAACTGATCGGCGCTCCCTTTGTCAGAACCATCGGCAGTCGCGGATCGGCGTTCAGTGGCCCAATGTACGGAACAAGGTCGTTGTACAGGTCAATCCCACTTGAGCCGTACAGGGGGTTGGACCTCTTATAGCCGGGCCAGAACGCTAAGTGAGGATAGGGACCGCCGAGCGAATTCCAGATGTGATCAATGACCACTTGAGCTCCAATGAATGGCTCCATGTGGTAGAGCTTTTGAGGCCCTGTCGTGGAGATGTTGGTATACCAGTCGTTCGCCACGCATTGAGGAATCCAGACAAATCCGTAGGCGACCAGTGCGTCGCCGTCGACAATAACCTGGTCCCCACCGTCTAAAAACGTGTGATGGACGGGAATATCCAGCCGGATAATTCCATTCGTGTTCGGTAGCCGCCTGGTGGCCGCACACGTCGACTCATGCCGGCATTGTCCGATGTGCGGGTAGTCGGGATTGCAATCCGCTTGTCCGTAGGTCGGGCTGCCGTTCGTCTTCAGGTAGATCACTTCGTCCTGCGCGCCACTAAAAGGGTCACGCCCAACGCAAAGGGGGAGCGGCAGATTGGCCGGGTCGAGTCGAAATCCTTCGACACGATAACCCGGGCAAACATCCTCCGGGCAGAACCGATTGATTCCCAAGTCGTCCCACTCGCCACCATTTCGACAGTAAACTCCCGCGCGGAAGAAGTCTGGTAACGCCGCAGGCGTGTCAGCCGAGAAAGAAGATCGTCTGGTAGCCCCCTTCGACCTCGCGGACATCGATGCCAAATCGGTACTGGCCGGAGAAGTTCTCCATTCCGGTTGGGCTGTCCATCAACTCGACCTTGTCCCCGGTCGGTCGGCCGACATCATCGACCGGAACGTAGTAGAGTTTCCGAGCGACCCGATTGAAGACCAACGCCGCGACACCGCCGACGAAGATTCCCACGTCGTCACTGTCTTCCTCCCAGTAGGGCATGGCATTGACGTTCAGGATGCGGCCGCATTCGAACGTTCCCGACGGAATCGGCCAGGCGCAGCGATACAGTGTTCCGCTGGCATCCTCAGGAGTGCATTTCAGCGTATCAACGTTGGATCGCGAGAAGATCGCCGGACTGCCGCTGTCGGCATGGTCGGCCCCCATGTAACCTTCGCGCATCGCCCCTGGGGGGAACTGCAAATCGAACGAGTCGCACCAGGCCTCGTCCGGA
>CALJUK010000557.1 GCA_937975745.1 uncultured Planctomycetaceae bacterium
CTCGTGGTCGTTGTGCTGATCGAAATAGAACGGTGCGGAAACCTTCGAGCCGTCGGAGACGAACTGCACGCTGTATTTCTTGGGGAAGGCGGAAGCCTTCAACCGTTCGATCAGTCCCAGCCGCAGAAGCGTCCAGTACGTTTCGGGAATCAGTGATTCGCCGACATGAAACCGGGGGACCGAAGACCGTTCGAGCAGGAGCACGTTGTGTCCGTACTCGGCTGTCAGGGCCGCGACGGTGGCACCGGCGGGACCACCGCCGATCACGATGACATCGTAACTCGGGTGGATCTGCGGTTGCTGGGGGGAAACGGGAGCCGGGGTGGTGGAGATCATCTCGAGGTAAACCACTCGACGAGTGGGTGGGAGAGTCGACGGTGTAATGACGGCTTTCAGTCCGCGTCGGCTTCGGACCGCTGTCGTTCTAGAACCAGTTTCAAAATCGGTTGGTGGCGAGTCTTCGGCCAGCATTCACAGGACGAAGACGAAGCACAAAGAGGCTTTGGAACCGCTTCTAGACATTGTATTTCTAGACCAGGGGTGCGGAGATTTCCAACAGATCGACCGCGGGCTGCTGATTGCAAAAGATCGTCGCCAGACGGCCGTAGGTGAGATCGCCTTCAGACATGTTCAGTGCGGCAGCCAGCCCAGGGCCGGCCGTGATTCGGAGAATCGCCCCTAAATCAATGTGGCGCAGCACGTTATGGTTGATAAGGACCCGCCCGAGAGGTGTCTTGCCTGCCAGGATCTCGTCTCGCACGGCCGGTGTGACATACGAAAAATTGAACCGGACGATTCCAAACTGAACCACGGTATCGGTCCCGGCTTTGACCAGGACGACCTTTCGCGAGGAGCTCTCGCCATCCTGCCGTCGATCCAGAATCCGGACTTCGACGGGCGAACCGTGAAACTCTTCCATGGTCACGGTCATGTGGTGGTCGTGTGCGAGGAGACCCTTGTAGGGCTCGGGAGTGAGCGCGGCCGGGACGTGTTCGGCCTTGGCAATCAAGGGGGGCCGATCAGGAAACAGGCTGGTCAGGGCTCGCAATTCGTCGTGTGGGTTCACGGCGTGGTTCTCAGCAGGGACACATTGTGGCGGGACAAAGGGTGCACTCTTGCCTCCCTTTCCTCTCGGGGGAAGTGGCCGCAGAGCGAGGGTGAAGGCTTCAATGGTGCGAAAACTGCTCCTCGCCTGCATTCCCTCTCTGGCAGGGAGTGGAATCGACTCGCTGCAGTGGGCAATTGTTTGTGGTCATCCAACGTTCTGCGCGGTCGGCACGACGCCCGTTACGAACGACAACCTGATGTGGCAGCCACCGATGCACCCCAACCGATCGGGCTCGACAACGGCATCCTACGTGTACCGCACTTCGCGGTGTTGTTCTTCGAAGTATTCCGGCAGGAGGCGATCCACCTGCAGCAGGCCTTTGCGAGTGAGCTCGATCCGATCACCGTTCACTTTTAGGTAGCCGGCCGCCTGTTGATTGCGGAGTGGGTCAGCGAACTCCTGCAGGATATCCACGCCGAATTTCTGACGGAATGGTTCGGCTTCGACGTGGCCTTCCTTCATTTGCAGGATGAACTCGCGAATCAGCAGTTGATGCCGCGTCGGATACATGGCTCGATTGATCGGCAGACGACCGTCTTCGACTGTCTGCATGTAGTCTTCGATTTGATCCAGGTTCTGGTAATGCCAGCCCTGGAAGTGTCCGAAGGATGAGACGCCCACAGCCAGCAGATCGCAACCCCGCCAGACATTGTCGCGGTAGACGAAGTGGTCGGTCTGCGGATTGCGGACAAGTTCGTTGCCGCTGGAAACCCGGTAGCCATCCTGGGCGAGTGTGTCGAATGCCTCGCTGACCCAACGGCGTTTGGTTTCCCAGTTGGCAACAGGACTTTCGATGCCCTTCTCTTTCATCTCGCGGGAGATCACCGTATTGAAGGGGAGTTCCATCTGATAGATGGTGATGTTGTCCGGCTTCATCTGCCGAGCCTTCTCGATGCAAATCTGCCAGTTGTCGTCGGTTTCACCGATCATGCCGGCAATCAGGTCGATATTTACCTGCGGGAAGCCGACCTGCTGAATCCAGCCGTAAGCCTGTTCAATCTCGGGCGAAAGATGAGCCCGGCCGTTCTCTTCCAGGATGGCATCGTTAAAGTTCTCGACACCCAGCGAGACGCGCGTCACACCGATTTCTTTGAGAGTCTTGACCTTCTCCAGACTGAGCGTCCCCGGCTCGCATTCGAAAGTGACTTCGTCCGCCTTGTCCCAGGAAATGGACTGATGCAGTTCGTCCCGGAGCGTGTGGAGCTGCCGGGCGCTTAAGTACGACGGCGTCCCTCCACCGAAGTAAACAAACTTGAGCGGTCGCCCCTCAACAGACGACTTTTGACTAATGGTGGCCACTTCCTTCGAGACGGCTTCGACGTACCGCTGAATGACTTTGGCATTCTGCTGGGTGTAGACGCGGAAATAGCAGAAACGACACCGTTTGCGACAGAAGGGGATGTGCAGGTACATCCCCAGCGGGACCGATTCGTCCGCCGGCGAGTCGACTGCTTCCAGGACACCAGTGACGGCACCGCGATTCCACTGCGAGAAGGGCGGGTAGTTCGAAATGAAATAGCTGCCGACTTCCGTCGTGCTGGGTGTCTCAGTCGCCATAGGTTTTCTTTCCGTCTTCCGCCGTCAGGTCTTCGCCAAGGGGGAAAGGTGTCAACGCCGATCGACCCACACTGCAACGACCTGTTTTTCGGAGATCAGGCATAGCCTGGCGAACATCGAGAGTCTCGATGGCAGGCGATGTCTGACATGACCGGACCTTGAGCGGGAAAAGGTTCACTCAGCAGCGACCTACGGCACACACCGTGGATGGCTTGCTTTCCCGATTCATAATACACGATTCACAATACACGCTGGCCACTAGTCTCGGCCAGATGAGTGCGCAAAGTTCGGCCGATTACTTCTGGCCGAAGCAGTAAATCCAACCATTACTCGAATCGGTTCCAATCACCAGGCATCCCGATCCGACGGCCGGTGACGCGGTAATGGGTTTGCCGGCGTTAAACTTCCACAGCTCTTTCCCGTCTTTGAGATCGACCAGATACAGGTTTCGATCGCTGCTGCCAAAACAGACTCGATCGCCAATAACGACCGGCGAACTGTCGACACGCGCCGATGTCGGGAAGGCCCAGACTTGCTTGCCCGACTGGCGGTCCAGGCAGTGCATCTGCTTGTCCCGGCCTCCAACGACGACACGGTCCTGCGTGATGGCAGCCGACGCGTGAAAAGGGAACTCGCGATCCGGATCCCGGTATGTCCAGAGAATCTCCAGCTTCTTCCAGTCGACGGCCACGACTTCGCTATTATAGGTCCCGACGTACAGCAGATCGCCCACCACAGCCGGGGAAGCGATCAGGTACGAATTCAGCGGCATCTGGCGAACCTGTTCGCCAGTGGCAATGTCGATCACCCGTAGTTGTTCGTCGCAGCCCGTCACGAAGGTGAAGCCGTCAGCCACGGCCGGTGTGCAATTGACGTAACCCTCGGTGGCGAATTTCCAGCTCAGTCTTCCGTCGGCCAGTTCCAGACAGTACAGGTTGTTGTCATACGAGCCGAACAACACCCTCTCGCCGATGATTGTCGCGCTGCTGATGATTTCGGCATCGGTGGCGAACGTCCAAACTGACTTGCCCGTTCGGCGATCGACCGCATGGAACACACCGTCCTCGTCACCCAGCAGAACAAGCTTGTCGGTCACGGTTGGGGACGACTTGAAACCCGGCGCGAATGTGGTTTCCTTGCCTTTCTCGACGCTGTGATACGTCCAGTGGATGTCACCGGTGCGAAGTTCGAAGCAGTGCAATTCGCCACTGAGTGTCGCGACATAGGCCCGGTCCCCGACGATTGCGGCCGTACTGGCGACACCGTCCGCGGCCGGATGCTTCCACAGCAATTCAGGCTCGGCAGGAAGACGACTCCCGGTGAGGCCCCACAGTGTCAGGCCGTTGCGAAACGAAGACCAGTCCGTCGACTTCGGAGGCTCAACGACGGGAATCTCACCTGTGGGAGAATTTTCCACGGAAGGTGCATCCTCAGCCGCCTGCAGCAAAGTCACGCAGACCACCACAGCGACCACGACCACCGCGATTTGCCCGGTCGCTTCTCTCACGGTTCGCGCTATGTTGTGCCATCGGACATCGCGCATTGGTACAGCTCCTGCAAAGCGGTGGCATCGACCGGCCTGGGGTTGAATCGCCCAGTCCATTGCTGGGCGGCTTCGGTGGCCAGCTGGGGGAGTAGACTCTCGGTCACTCCGGCTTCCGTGAGTGAGGTGGGAGAGCCCGCTTCGGCAACCAGCCGCGTGACGAACTCGGCAAGCAGTTCACTGGCATTGTCCGCGTTGGGCGAACAGAGATCAACATCGCTGGCGAGTTCTCCGTACCGGTCCGCCTCGGTCACGGAATTGAAACGAATGACGTGTGGCAGCATCACGCCAATCGCCACACCATGAGTCATATCCAGGTGAGCCGTCAGTGGATTGGCGAGCGCATGGGTGGCACCCAGCATCGAGTTTTCGATGGCGGCACCGGCCAGATGCGCCCCCAACAGCATTCCGCCCCGGGCGGCGATGTCATCCGGAACCGACAGCAGCCGGGGAAACGAACGAGCGAGCAGGTTCCACGCCTGGCGGCTGAGAACTTGCGAAACCGGGTTCCGTTTGGTCGTGACGTAGGTCTCGACAGCGTGGCTGATCGCATCGATACCAGTGACGGCCGTCACCTTGGGCGGCATGGTCAACGTGATGTCTGGGTCGAGAATCGCGACGCGACAGGCCGCCTTCTTGTCGCCGCAGGCCATCTTCATGTGCGTCTTGGAGTCAGCGATGACGGCGAACGACTGGGCCTCGCTGCCCGTCCCGGCCGTCGTCGGGACGGCAATCATCGGAAGCATGGGTTTCGTCGCCTTCCCGACGCCCCAGTAATCCTGCATCCGTCCGCCATTGGTCAGCAGGAAGTTGGCCCCTTTCGCGCAGTCCATACTGCTGCCCCCGCCGAGGCCCACGATCAGATCGATTTGATGACCACGGGCAAACTCGACAGCCCGATCGACATCGTCGGTTGTCGCGTTGGGATGACATTCGTCGAAAACGGCCACGTCCA
>CALJUK010000558.1 GCA_937975745.1 uncultured Planctomycetaceae bacterium
CTGCGTAAGATCCACGATCCCGAGCGACCTTACCTGTTCGGCAAACCGTTCGGGTCAAGCTGTCGTCTGCAGCGCTTGTTCGGTGAGATCCTCAAGCGGGCCGGCCTGCCGCACAGCCGGCGGGACAAGTTTCACCGGCTGCGGCGTACGTCGGGTACTTATGTGTGCAATGCGACAGACGAAGAAACCGCCCGGGCTCACTTGGGGCATTCGAACCTGGCGGTCACGCGACGCTACATCGATCGCCGGAAGCTGACTCGCCAGAGCACGGCCGAACTCCTCCCTCGACCCGATCTAGGAGTCGTCCGCGACGACTCTGCGGAGGACGTGGCGTGAGGTGGAATCGCCGTCGGACCGAGCGTTTGTTCAACGACTCTCGGAGGGTCGCGCGGTGGCGGCTGTGGCTGATCGACGCACACTGCGCTTACTGCGGGATCTACCTCCGCTTCTGCCATGCGACGATTGATCACGTCATGCCCCGCTCTGCCGGCGGGAGCAACGACCCCTCGAATCTCGTCCTCGCCTGCAACGCGTGCAATCAGGCGAAGGATGATCTGCATCCATCAGAAGTCGTCTGCCTGCTCCCGGTCGGAGCGGGATGTGTTCCTGTTTATCAACTCGCTGAATGGAAAGGTTCTCACATGTCCAAGGTTACAGGTTTCAATTACGCGGCACTGAAGGACGACGCTCTGACCAACCGGCTCACCACGCAGGCTCGAGAGATTCGCGGCCTGCTGAGCCGGACCGGCGCCATCGTCGTCGAGATCGGCATGCGGTTGCTGGAGGTCCGCGAAACACTCAACGCCCGACAGTTCAATGCCTGGGTACATGCGGAATTCCAGTGGTCGCAGAGCATGGCGGTGATCTATCAGCAAGCCGCCCGGAGGTTCGGAACTGCTAAGTCGCTCGAGAATTTCCAGCCGTACGCGATCTACCAATTGTCGCGAAATACTGTGCCCGACGAGGTGGTCACGGAAGCGGTCCGCCTGGCGGCGTCAGGGACGATCGTCACCGGAAAACGGGCAAAGGAACTGCTCAGAAAACACAACGTCCAATCAACCAGATGCGACGCCGGCAAGCGGCGGAAGCCGACGGCCCTGGACGAACTGAACCAGGCGCTGGAATCGATCGCGGGCAAGCTGGCCGATGTCGCCGGCGCGTGGAGTCGCTCCGACCGCGAGGCCCTCGCGGATCGGTTTCTCAAACTGGCACTCGAGCTTCGATCGATTGAAAACCCGTCTGCAGTTCCGGCGATATCGACGCAGCCTGTGAAGTCCGGATCCCGGTCGTCGCGGAAGAAAGCGCGAACTGTCGCGTAGGCATCATCTAGGTATTGACAACAGCGCTTCGACTGCGCATCCTTCGACGTGAATCGCAGCCGCCGTACCGTTTCCTCGGTAGACTGCTGCCGTAAGGAGAGAGATTCGCATCGTTGCCGGCAAGCATAAGGCAGTCGGCGGTGAACTAGGCGTTGGAGCAGTGCTCCACGACTGTCACGGGGCAAGAGTCTGGTAAGCCTCGTGGTAAGCGATGCACGATCGATCGGGGGAGATTCTCCTCCAAGGTCGTCGTGCGCTTACCACGGGGCTTTTTTCGTTGACTGAGGGAAAGCGATGAAACCACGAAAGCAAAAAGAACCGAAGTTCGTCCAGGATCTGCGCAGGCTCGTGCAGGAGTCCGGGAAGTCGCCCTACGCGATCGCTCGCGACACCGGCGGCCGCGTCGATCGCTCACAGCTCTACCGTTTCCTGTCGGGGCAGCAGGGTCTCAGTCTGGAAACGCTCGGGGTAATTGCCGACCAGCTCGGAATTCGACCGACCGCAACAGCGTAGGCCGCCCGCCTCGCAAGAGACGGACGGCCTCGCGTTGTTCCCGGCCGGACTGCTGCGGAAGTTTGGCGACGTCAGCAGCAGACCCGGCCCCACGACACGAAGGATCGTGCCATGCGCCGGCAGTGTCCCACTGCACTCGATGCCCTGTCAACAGCGCGGCGATTCTCTCGCACCCGCTGCGCTCGCCCCCCTCCCGTTCTCTCTGGGATCTCGTTGCGCACAGAAAAGCCCCGCCGTCGGAAAGCGGGGCGACTCCGCTGGTTTCATCACTCACTCACGGAGGCCCCCATTATGGGGCATGACGCCCAGCAGGACAACGACCAACACCTCTTCGACTGGGATGCGCCCCCGCGCAGCGATGGGGTCCCAAAGCCCGCTCCGAAGAAACGGAGGCGAACCTGGACACTCTCCCAGCGGCTGCGGCTGCTGCGGAGAGTCGCTCGGCATCTACGAGAGTTTCGCTACGTCGAAGGAAAGCAGACGAAGACCGAGCGCGTTGTTCCACCTGGCGATCAAATCAACGTGCTGCGCGTCATTGCCGATCACGCCGGCACCGATGAATGGTGGATCACCGTTTCCGGCATCCACGACAAGAGTGGAAGGAAGTGCAAAGACGGGATCGCCGACGAAGCGCGGCTCTCCGAGAAGAAGACCCGTGGCGCGATCAAGGCCCTGACCGAAGGGTATAGTCCGCCGCTGCTCAACAAGCGGTTGAAGCGCACCGCTTCGGGGCGAACCGTCTCCCACTATACGGTTCCGTGGGACCACATTGACGGATTGGTCAATGCTGACCAATCGGCGGACGACGTCGGAACGGTCAGCAGTGACCAATCCGCACCGGTCGCGGCTGACCAACCCGGAATGGTCAACGGTGACCAACCGTATGAAGCGCCCCGTGAAGCGCCCCGTGAAGCGCCCCGTGAAGCGCATCGTGAAACCTCCTCCCCCTCCCACAGATCGCAGGGGGTGGAGGAGGCTCTTCGAAGAGTTGGCTTGAAGGACATCGCGGCCGCGTTGCGACAAGCACGCGCTCGCGGAGAGACCGACGCGGAGATCGCCGCCGCGATCGCCGAGTACGATCGCCGCGCATTCGACGGACCCGGAGCGCTCCATTGGTGGCTCGAAAACGGGACCTGGCCGGACTCTCAATCCCGCGAGAGTCCGTACCCCGCCGCCGAGCGGTATAGCCCGAGTGATCGATCGACCGGCGATCAGAACGGCGATTCCGATTTGGCCGCCGTCGAGAGCATCGCTGAGACGGTGTGGCGCAAGATGACTTTCGCCGAACGCGAACAATTTGCACATCACGTGTTCGGGTCACAGCCGGGCGGCCGGTCTCTGCGGAAGATCTACGAGCGCGATGGGCTCGAAAGCCAATCCGTGAAGCTCGCGCTCTTCAGAGCGCTTGCCTGCGAAGCGGAGCGTCACCAGCAACGCACGGAGGCGCGATGCACAACGAACCCATAGTCAAGTGGTTTCTCGCGAACCGCCGGCAGCTTCCGGACAAACCGTTCCAGCTAGGGCCCGGGCGGTACATCGCCGCCCCGGAGAAGTTCTACCGCAATCTCGACATCGATATCGCCGCCGGCCCGGTCGCCCGGATCCGCGGCCGCATCATTCCCCGCCAGCGCTGGCAGCCGATGCTGGAAGACCTGGCGGCACTCAAACGATACGCGGACTCTGTCAAAACCCCCTCTCCCAAACCGGCAGCCTGACGATGGGCACGAACCGAACCAAACGAGTGGCACGACCGAAACCGGCCGAGGTGGTTTCGCCCGGCGTGATCCACCGGGACGAGGTCTATACGAAGATCGAATTCATGCGCCGACTGGGCATCGATGAAGACGCCTGGAAGGGCATGAAGAAGCGCGGGCTGAAAGTCAGGTATGACGGAAAGCGGGTGTGCGTGCTCGGGTGGGAGTATCTGGAATACCTGGCGGGCTGCCCTGAAAAACCGCGCCGGACCCGGTAGTCTGGAAGCTGGCAAAAGCCCCAGGGGGGCACAATGAACAACTCGGACAATTCATCGAGGGCGGGAAGCTGCAGGCGTGAACGTTCAAGCGTTCCGGTGCTGTCATTGGCGCCGTGCCAACGCCTGCAGCTTTCCGCCCTTTGTGCTGAAAGGCGGTACGCATGAATGAAATCCGAGTGTGCGTCGTCGATCGCGGGAGGCCGTGTCTCTACATGCGGTTCATTGATCCCCGCACCGGCAAGCCCGTTGAAAAGTCGAGCGGCAAAAAGAAACGCCGCGACGCCGAACGCGAGGCCGCGAAGTGGGAGCGGGATCTCCGGACGGGAGACTACATCACGCCGTCCCGGATGCCCTGGAGCCAGTTTCGTGAGATGTTTGAAGCGGACTACATGGCCGACAAATCGAAACCCTACTGGGCGTCGATGAAGTCGGCTCTGAATCGCCTGGAGTGCATCGGCTTTCAACGGCTGTCGCAGGTGGACGCCCATCTGCTGAGCAAGTTCAAAGCCAAGATGCACGACGACGGTCTCAGTCCGTCGACGATCCGGAGTTACCTCAAGCACATCCGCGCCGCCCTGGCGTGGGCGGTCGAAATGGAATTGCTGCCGGCCGTGCCCAGGGTTCGGAATCCCAAGGCACCGGAGAAGATGAAAGGCCGACCGCTCACAGTTGAGGAATTCGAGCGGATGCTGCAGGTTTGCGGCAAGGTCCGACCTGATGACCACCCGGTGTGGAAACGCTACCTCACAGGACTCTGGCTGTCGGGCCTGCGACTGGGGGAATCGGTTTCGCTCTCCTGGGACGAAGGCGAACCGTTCGCCGTCGATCTCAACGGGCGTCATCCGCAGTTCAACATCCTCCAGCAGAAGTCCGGGAAGCAGGAGCTACTGCCGATGACACCGGATTTCGCGGAGTGGCTGCTGCAGACCCCCGAGGCGTCCCGCAGCGGCCCCGTGTTCGCGTTGCCGGTCGCTTCGGACGCCGTGGGCCGGGTCGTCTCCAAGATCGGCGAGCGGGCCGTTGTCGTCGTCGACAAAGCCTCCGAGAAGTTTGCGACGGCGCACGACTTCCGGCGGTCGTTCGGGACCCGGTGGTCTCAGCGGGTGATGCCGGCGACGCTGCAGAAGCTGATGCGGCACGCCGACATCAACACCACGATGACGTACTACGTCCGGCAGCAGGCCGATGAGATCGCATCCGAACTGTGGCGGATGCACGTTTCAGGTGACACTTTTGGTGACACCTCCCCGAAACCGCTCAAGAGCGAGAGCCCGCAAGACGCCGTAACGTCCAGCGGGCTCAATGGTTCGCTCAGTCGGGACGACAGGATTTGAACCTGCGACCTTTTGACCCCCAGTCAA
>CALJUK010000559.1 GCA_937975745.1 uncultured Planctomycetaceae bacterium
CGCTACGGCATGCAACTCGCCTGCCGTTCCCAGGGAAGTCGCGTGGCGCCAGGTTTCTCGCGCGAGTTCGGCCGTACGACCTGCCATGTGCTGGACCATAGTGACCTGTTCGCCGAAATGGGGGACGAACTGACTGTCTGGATGAGCCACGGTGACCAGGTGGAAGATCTCAGCGGCGAATTTATCCCGCTGGCCACGACCGAGACCTGTCCCAATGCCGCCATTCGGCATCAGAATCGCCCATTGTATGGATTGCAATTCCACCCCGAAGTAACGCATACCGAGTTCGGCAGTCAACTGCTGGCGAACTTCGTCAAGCAGGTGTGTGGCTGCCGGGGAACCTGGCGGATCAGTTCACTGATCGAACGCGAGGTGCAAGCGATCCGGCAGCGTGTCGGCGAGAGTCAGGTGATCTGTGGTCTGTCGGGAGGAGTCGATTCTTCCGTAACTGCTGCCCTGTTGTCGCAGTCCATCGGGACGCAGCTCTCCTGTATTTTCGTCGACAACGGTCTGTTACGGAAAGGAGAGGCGGAAGAGGTTCGCACCCGGTTCACCGATCACTTCAAGACAGACCTGCACGTCGTCGATGCCCGGGATCAGTTTCTGTCGGAATTGGCCGGTGTCTCCGATCCGCAGCAGAAGCGGAAGATTATCGGCCGAGTCTTTATCGAAGTCTTCCGTAAGGAAGCCGAATCGATCCCGAATGCCCATTTCCTGGCGCAGGGAACACTGTATCCAGATGTGATCGAATCGGGTGCTAACCTGGATGGGCCGGCTGCGGCCATCAAGGCTCACCACAACGTCGGTGGTCTGCCGAAAGAACTCGGTTTCGAATTGATCGAGCCGTTGCGGGATCTCTTCAAGGATGAAGTCCGTCGGATGGGGCATGAACTTGGACTGCCGGACAATTTGATCTATCGGCATCCCTTTCCGGGGCCTGGTCTGGCAGTTCGTTGTCTGGGAGAAGTGACCGAGCAGCGCTTAATCACACTCCGTGAAGCGGATGTGATCGTCGTGGACGAACTGCACAAAGCCGGCCTGTACCGAAAGATTCAACAGGCATTCGCCGTTTTACTCCCGCTGCAGACAGTCGGCGTGATGGGGGATGACCGCACGTATGAAGATGTGGTCGCTGTCCGTGCCGTTCAGACCGACGACTTCATGACGGCTGACTGGTATCCGCTCCCCTACGAGTTGATGCAGCGAATTTCGACTCGCATTATCAACAACGTGCGGGGAGTAAACCGGGTGGTCTACGACATCAGTTCGAAGCCACCGAGCACGATCGAGTGGGAATAGTCGTGTCGGGCCGGATCGGTTGACGATTCTGCTGCCTTATCCGTGGTCCCGACCGCAACTCTTTCCTGGTGTTCCTTCCATGAGAGCCAGAGATATGTTGCGGCTTACTCCAGCGGAGCTTGGGCGCAGGCGAATTCCAGGCGGGCAGCTGTCCGGTCTCGAACCTTGACTGTCGCTGTCAGGAAGAAGGCATTTGCCATCCGTTCGGTCAATTC
>CALJUK010000560.1 GCA_937975745.1 uncultured Planctomycetaceae bacterium
CGAATCCGTTGAATTGGTAACAATTGCCTATCCGGGGCCAAATTCGGAAAAAACGATGCGTCCTGGTTGCCTCCGATTGGCAATTCTCTGGACAAATTGACAAGAATCGTCAACCGCCCAGGCACCTTCGCGAATTGATTCAGATCGGTTCTCAGTTGCAACACGAAGACGTGTTGGAGATGGGATGCATCTGGATTCGAATTCCGGCAAAACGGAAACCGAGGGGCTGTGACAGCCCCTTGACCCAACGAACGCCCAGAAACGCCCACGTTGACCGAGCCCGCCTAACGATTCCCAGCGCGGAGCGGCACCTGAATGGTCATTGTCCCAGCCCTTTCCGGGAGGACCACCACCGGCGATCTCCGCCGGTCGGCCACATCCCGGTTCCAGGCACATCAAACAGACTGACGCTTCCGAATCTTAAACCGCAATTCTACGGACTCAACCTGAAGTTTGAGAAACCCGACCAGACTGGCGGCCAGCGAGACCACCTGTCACACCTAAAGACTTCCCAGACTACGATTTAACTCTCCAAGACAATTTTGGACGTGTGTTTGTCGATCGCCTTCAGATACATACTGAGTCGCTCGAAACTTTGCGCCGTGAATTTCTCGTTGTCGATCAGCGCCGCCGCACGCGTCCGGACAGTGATATCTGCCAACGCCTCTTCCGACGTCCCAGCCTCTTGGAGCAGATTCGAGAATTCCTGAACTTTCGGTAAGAAACCGAGTTCCAGATGTTCGCTTAACTCGTTGAGCGCTTGTTCGGCGTGTGAGTAGAGCTCGCGCAACGTCATTCGCTCGATACGTTCCTCGCCCAATGCTTCCTCCCGGTTCGGTCGTGCGAAAGTTGACTGTGTCGACTCGCAGCGCTGCAAACGCTTGCATATCCATTAGACAGCCTGCGCTTCTGACGCGTCAAGAACTGTTTCCGTTCCCGGGAACTGGTAGCCTCGGATCGAATTTCTTCAATTTCGCACTGTCGCATCCCCCCGCCGAGCTGCAAGAATGTGCCGGCGGGCTTCCAAAACCGCCGACGACGTCGCTGGGAGAGGCGCGACACGGCTCTGGGACGCCTGCAACCACCGCGGAACGGCCTTGCATTGGAACAGTCACGAAACGGAACGGCCACGGTACCGTCCCAGCGATGACTCCGAAGAACTGCTTCGCCCCTGTCACCATCATGCCGCCCCAGGTGCTCTGATGCGAATCCTACTGATCGCAGATATCCACTCGAACTGGGCGGCATTGTCGGCCATCGACGAAACCTTCGATGCCTGCCTGTTTATGGGCGATCTGGTCGACTACGCCACCGATCCGATCCCGTGTATCGACTGGATGCAACATTACGCGTCGGCCACGGTTCGCGGCAATCATGACCACGCCGTCGCCGAACGCATCCCGGCCCGGGCGGGCGCGGGTTATCGCGATCTGGCCCACGCCACACGTCCCCTGCACTGGAAGCGCCTGAACCCGCTCCGCATCAAATACCTGGCGCGGATGCCACTCTCTCAG
>CALJUK010000561.1 GCA_937975745.1 uncultured Planctomycetaceae bacterium
CGCCCCCAGCCCCTTGCTTGAAGACTCCATTTACAGAAAGAACGTTACACGAACTCCCGCTCTTTAACCATTCACGAGCCAGGCTTTTGTTGGGAGATTGCTTGCGTGAGTGCCGCGAGCGGTGGTTCTTTGAAACGATGGCCATTGTCCTGCTCCCGGATCATTTACATGCCATCTGGTCGTTACCAGGCGGGGATGCTGATTATTCACGTCGGTGGTCATGGATCAAGAAAGAATTTACAAAACGATGGCTGGCCACAAGCGATCAGGAGACGGACATCTCGCCTGCCCGAAAAAGGGAAGGCCGTCGTGGAATCTGGCAGCCGAGATTCTGGGAACATACTATAGAATCGGAAGAGGATTACGAACGGCATTTTGATTATGTGCATTACAATCCTGTGAAGCATGGTTTCGTCAATTGCCCACACGAATGGGCTCCTTCCAGCTTTCATCGCTGGGTCAAAGCGGGAGTCCTTCCCTGGCACTGGGCGTGCTGGCAAGATGGGGCGAAGCCATTGTCGTTTGAGGATATTCACCAATCAGTCGGGGAATAGAAAGACGTCAGGCACAGCCTGACCTACCTTGCTCTCGAATGCGTACTTACTGGCGACGCCGTCTGGCTGAGGCTGGAGACAGGTGATCCCGAATAGATGGTTGAGCGAACCGCACCTTGCTGACCGACCACGTATGAAGAATGCCACAACCGACTTGACAATCTGATTCTCATAGATGGCCCCGGTTGATTCAACCGGGGCGGCGCAGCCGTGGGAGCTTGCGGGGAAAACGTGTCCGTCAGAGAATCAGAGCATGTCCGACAATCGCCGAATCGTTGACGATCAGCTGTCTTGAACGGTGGGAGTGCCGACGAGTTGGGTGGAGTGATCGAAGAGACCTTTTAACGACTCCGTCGGCCCAAAGGTTGCAAAGCAACCTGGGCTACCCGCTAACCGCTGGTGTTCACGGTAGGCGCTCGTGATCGGCCAGGGGCCCCTGCTGATTTTACCGCCGGGGACGCAGAGAGTCGCAGAGGGGAGGACGGCGGGGATCAACCCCGCCGCTCAGAATCGGGCGCTGCGACAAAATAGGTTGATGCGACGCATTCGCAGCAACCGGCCGCCCTGCGGATCATGATTTCGTCGCCGGGAGGTGAGATCGGGAGTCGATGAGGTGACATCTTGTTGCTTCGCAACCCGACCAACAAGCGACACCCGTCTGGCAAACAAAAAACCGAGTGGCCCCGGAGGACCACTCGGTCTGACTCTCGTCTCTCTCAGCAAGCCCATTGGCCTGCGGTCGCGATTCTGGCAGGTCTGTTAGACGCCCGGAATATCCAGCCGCTCTTCGTGGGCAATCTTCCGCAGTTTTCGCAAGGCCCGGGCCTCCAGTTGGCGAATTCGCTCTTTGGTCACGCCAAATCGCGACCCGACCTGTTCGAGTGTCTGCGGCTCCATCCCCCGCTCTAATCCATACCGGTAGAGGATGATATTCTTCTCCCGGTCGTCGAGCTGATCCAGAATGCCCATGATGGCCGAGTGCTGCTGTTCGTTGTGGCGTTCTTCCTGGAACTGGTTGGCGCGGTTGTCTGTTGAGAAGCTGAAGACCTCGTCGATACCGGTCCGGAACCGATCGAGCTGAGTCGATTCGGCTGGAATGGATCGGGCAAAGTTTTTCATGATGGCCCACGTGGCGTAGGTCGAGAACTTGTTCCCCTTGGTGTAGTCGAACTTTTCGATTGCCCGAATCAGCGACATGTTGCCGTCGCTGACCATCTCGAAAAAGTTGCTGTTCGGACGGATGTGCCGCTTGGCGATCGAAACGACCAGTCGCAGGTTACTGCGAATCAGGAAGTTTTTGACCTCGCCGCTCTGCTCCAGCAGCGACTCGATCTCGTCCATCTGGCGGGCCTTGGGGCGATTGACGTCGATCTGCTCGCGCAGCTCGAGTGCCTTGTACTTCAGGTAGTTCATCTTCCGGAAGTAGTACTCTTCCTCTTCCCGCGTCAGCAGCGGGATCGAATACAGGCTCGCCAGGTACGGAGGCA
>CALJUK010000562.1 GCA_937975745.1 uncultured Planctomycetaceae bacterium
GGGGGAAGGGCGGTACGTGGGTACGCCG
Source organism: uncultured Planctomycetaceae bacterium (assembly GCA_937975745.1). Taxonomy (GTDB): domain Bacteria; phylum Planctomycetota; class Planctomycetia; order Planctomycetales; family Planctomycetaceae; genus CALJUK01. Next base: position 29 of record CALJUK010000562.1, read on the forward strand.
TCGGTCTTTGTGCGGACAACGGGCTGCAACCTTCGCTGCTGGTATTGCGACACGCCGTTTACTTCCTGGACGCCGGAAGGAGATACGCGGCCCCTGGAACGGTTGATCCACCAGACGCTCGACTTCGAATGCGATCATATCGTCATCACGGGGGGCGAGCCTTTGCTGCCGCAACCGATCGTCGCGTTCTCCCAGGCCCTGGCAGAAGCCGGGCGGAACGTCACGATCGAAACAGCGGGAACGGTGTACCGACCCGTGGCGGCGCACCTGATGTCGATCAGCCCCAAACTTGCGAATTCCACTCCCAGCGATTCACGCTGGCGGAAGAGGCATGATGCGTTACGAGACCAGCCAGCTGTGATCGAACGGATGATCAACGAATTCAACTACCAGTTGAAGTTCGTCATTGATCGTCCCGAAGAGACTGCTGAGGTGACTGGCTGGCTGGCCCGATTCCCACAGATCGCACGCGACCGCGTGTACCTGATGCCGCAAGCTGTCACGCAGGACCAACTGGTGGAAAAGTCCGCCTGGCTGAGGTCATCCGCCGAAGCGATGGGCGTGCAGTTTTCGCCGCGGTTGCATATCGAGCAGTTCGGGAACGCCCGCGGCAAGTAGTGCGTCAATTGAACTTGGAACTCGGTGGGCGGTAGACGGCCGCGATGGGAAGCATGCAGGCGGACAGCACCAGAAACGTCCGGCTGATGTGGGCCGAACCGAAGATTGAACTGCAGGCAAAGTAGACCACCGCAGCCATCAGAATTCCGATCCAGTTCATCAGGTTCATCGCCGCAATGACCCGCCCTTTCTGCGAGTCCGGCGGCTGGACCTGCAGGTAGACCTGCAACGGGACGACAAACAGACCCGCGGCACATCCGAGCGCTGTCAGCACCATTCCTAAAGGCCAGGCGAGCGACTCGGGGGATACGGGAACAAATCCGAGTCCACCTGCCAACGCCAGCGCAATCGAGATACCCCAGGCTCCGATGCGAACCAAGTGGGTATCCGACCGATCGGAGGAGAGTTTTCCCGCCAGCAGACAACCGACGGCAATTCCCAAACCCATGCAAGAAGCCAACAGGCTCGTCACATGGTCGGCGTAGCCCAACTCGATTTTGCCGAAAGCGTTCACCGTCGTCAGCACGACGCCGCCCACCAGCCAGAAGATTGATGCCACAAACAAGACAGCGAGCAATGGACGGTCGTCCGCCAGCAGTTGGCGTGTCTCGCGACTGATGCCCAGAGCGGAGAGTTCGAACTGCATGCCGGGCCGAGCCGCAGGCGTCTTGCGGAGGAGAAGTGACGTGGCCGTTCCCAGAACGGCAACCAAAACGCAAATACTGCTGACGATCCACAGCCGATCACCAACTGCATGTTTGCAGAACCCGGCGGAAGCCGTTCCGAGAATGATGGCCAGAAACGTGGTCATCTGGATGATGCCATTGGCCACAGGCAAGTCGAGCGAGCGAAGCATTTCCGGTAGGATGCCATATTTGGACGGGCCAAAGAAGGCACTCTGTGCACCCATCAGACATAGCACGAAGAAGAGTATTCCGATCAGTTCCAGTGAACCCGGTTTGGCCGCCGCGAATGCCACCACGCCAGCCAACATGACAACGATTTCGGCCACCTTCATCAGGATGACGATCTGCCGTTTTTCAGTCCGATCGGACAGAAAACCGGCCAGTCCAGAAAAGAGTACGAACGGAATCGCAAACAGGGCCTGTGCCAGTGTCTGGAAGATGTCTCCGCCCGAGGCGTGGGCGAGGGTGTAGTCGACGCACAGCAGCAGGACGATCTGCTTGAAAAGATTGTCGTTGAAGGCTCCCAGGAACTGAGTCGCCGTCATCCCCCAGAATGCTGAGTCGCTCAGTACTGGAGGCAGGTTCCCGCCAGAAGTCTGCAGCGTTTCCGAGGTGTCGGGCATGGTTTGAGCAAGTCCGATTTCAAGGGCGTTGGTTGCATCATGTTCGGGACACCGTGCTGGTTGGTCGAGTCGCGTTCGGACGAGCGACTTGTCAGACCAGGAGATTCGCACTGGACCACAATCGGGCCGCTGGCATCTGGCGGGTAGATTAGCTGATCCCTCGCCCGGTGGGAATTGCCGTTCTCCTGAACAGTCCAGACTGCAAAACGTTTGCCGATGGCGTTAGGATGGAGTCCTCTCCGGACTCACATCAGACATCTCGGCCTGGAAAGCGATCGTATGGCTTACCGTATTTCGCTCGTGTTGTTGCTCGCTTGTCTCAGTTGCGGCTGCCAGAAGGGACCGTCGACGGAAGGGCCTTCGGGCACAGGGTCGGCCGCGAACAATCTGCGGATCGCCGTCATCCCCAAGGGAACGACACACGAGTTCTGGAAGTCGGTCCACGCCGGAGCCGAGAAAGCTGCCCGGGAAGCCGGCAACGTGACGATCCTTTGGAAGGGGCCACTTCTCGAAAATGATCGGGACGGTCAGATCAGCGTTGTGCAGGACTTCATCACTCAGCAGGTCGATGGAATCTGTCTGGCTCCACTCGACTCGCAGGCTCTCGTCGAGTACGTGGCTGAAGCGCACGAAAGTGGCGTACCGACTGTCATCTTCGATAGCGGTCTGAATGACACGTCGTGTCTTGTCTCGTACGTGGCGACGGACAACTATCGAGGCGGGGCGCTCGCGGCCCGGCGATTAGCTGAATCCATGGAGAGTAAGGGGAATGTCATTCTCCTCCGGTACAATCCGGGGAGTGAAAGTACCGAACAGCGCGAACGGGGATTTCTGGAGACGCTCGAAGCGGAATTTCCGGAAATCAAAGTCATCTCGTCTGACGAATACGCTGGGACGACTCCCGAGTCGTCGCTTGATAAGGCGACCCAGGTCCTGCAGAA
>CALJUK010000563.1 GCA_937975745.1 uncultured Planctomycetaceae bacterium
GGGGATTCAGGACGGCAATGCCTGTGCAGCCGTCGTTGAGCAGCATGTCTTCGAAGTCGTAGATCGTGCTCTTGAGAACCGGCAGATCAATGCTCTCGCGGTACAGATCGGTGTGGCTACCGTTGGTGCGGGTGTGGCTCGTTTCGAGTACTACATCAACCGCGTCCCCCAGCGGGTCCAGCAGATCAATGAACAAATCCAGTAACGATTCGCGCGACGCGGAAATCATCAGGACCGGGATGTTGACTCCCGTTTCGCGGTCGCGGTACACATCGCGGCGGTAGCCCGCCTGCGGGACAACGTCCAGCCCGTAAGAAGGCCGGACGGCATCGGTCAGTGTAAAGCTACCGTACTTGGCAATCCGCAGGTGCGCGTCTAATTCGTCTTCGGTCAGCTCTTCAAAGCTGCTCGAGCGACCGGGCGATTGTTCGTCGCGGAGACGGCTATTCAAAATTCGGTGAAGAAAACCCATGAGATCGGTTCCTCGCCGCCGTCGATGGGCCCTGGATTTCAAGAATCCGTTTCGACGGGCGAATGGAATGTGAAAAGGTCAATGCCGACTCGATTCGCCTCGGACGAATCAGATTCAGACGATCGGTGCTCGCAATAAGTATGCGGACGAGATACGCAACGCGGACCTCGTCGACAGTCAGGCAACTCTAGCACGCGTTTTTGGGGTGCAACTGGATGCACGTGATGATTTCGGGATTTTCTGCGCCCCCCTCTGATTTCCAGACGGAAGTTGCTTATTCACCGAGAGTCAGCACCTGCGCAGGACGGGTGAGCGGGCGAATTGCAACCGGCTGTAGCGATCGCGACCGATTTGACGCCTGCTCGACAGGCTGGTGGGAACTTGCCGTACTGCCAGACTTTCACTCCATCCACACTGAAGTTGTCGCGACGGAGCGACGCGGCGGTCCGACGACATGTGCGCGTGATGCAGTCGTCCGTGGCCGCTCCTGGCTTAATCGTTATAAATCGCATGGGCGCCCTGCCGGTTTCTCTACTACCATGCACTTTCGGTTCAATCAGCAGTCTTCACCGCACAACACGGAACCTGTCATGATGTCCCCTCAATCCGGACCGGTTGTTATTCGCCCAATGCACACAGTCGCTTCCCTCACCAGAATGTTTTCACTCCTTCTGGCCGGTGTGCTGTCGGTTCTGAGCGAAGTCCCGGTCCAGGCTGCCCCGCAGGAGACGCCATCGGGCCTGGCAAAACTCCCGCCCGAGACGTGGCAGGTTCTGTACGTCGATGACCAGCGGCTGGGCTATTCCCGGACGTTGCATGCGTGGGTCGAATTTGACGGCGGAAAAGCCATCCGGACCGATACGGAACTCCGTCTGACGTTGAAGCGGTTCGGCCAGACGATCCGGATGCATTTCTCGCAGACCACACACGAAGCACCCGACGGGCGGTTACTGGCTTTCCAATCGACACTGCAGAATCCACCGGCCGGTTCCGTCCGCACGACGGGCATCGTGCGAACAGACCACGCCGATTTGACAACCGACTTGGGTGGACAATTGCAGTCCTCGCAGATTCGCTGGGCACCCGATGTCATCGGGCCAGCCCGTCAGGACCAATTGCTCGCGAAACTCAAGCCGGGGCAATCGATCGAATACACCGCATATGTCGCAGAGCTGAATCAAATTGTCAAAGCGACGGCAGTGGCTGGAAAGTCGATCGAGACGGAGCTGTATCAAGGGAAGACTTCGCCACTCTTGCGGGTTGAACTTCGCCAGCCGAATTTGCCCACCACGACCGCGTATGTCGATGCGAATGGCCAGGTGCAGAAGACCGAATCGGATTTTGTCGGCTCGACTCTGGTGGCTTACACCGTCTCGCGTGAGGTTGCTCTGCAAAGCATCGCCGGCGCGGAACTCGATATCGCGACGCAGACTCTGGTGCACTGCAAGCCGATCGTGAAACCGCACCAGACCCGCCGGGCGGCCTATCGTTTGACGATCGAGGGGCAGGACGCAGCCAAGCTGATTCCGACAGGAGTAGGCCAGGCAGTCCAAGCAGTCAATCGCGAGACGGTTGATGTGACTGTTACAGCCGTTCGGCCGGGAACTCCCGATCAGTCCGATGCCATCGGGCCCGAGTTCGTGAAGTCCAGCCAGTACCTGCAAATCGGCGACCCAGCCGTTGTCGCCCACACCCGCAAGGCAATTGGCGATGTGGTGGACCCCTGGACGAAGGCCGTCCGAATGGAGAAGTACGTTCACGGTGCACTGCAGAACAAGAACTTCTCCACGGCGATGGCTTCCGCTGCTGAAGTCGCGAAGAAGTTGGAAGGAGACTGCACCGAGCATGCCGTCCTGCTGGCCGCCATGCTCAGAGCCGAGAAGATTCCTTCGCGCGTTGTGGTCGGGCTGGTCTACGCGGACGGGCTGAAGGCATTTGGCGGTCACATGTGGACCGAGGCGGGCATCGACGGCCGGTGGATTCCACTGGATGCCACCCTGGGACAGGGGGGAATCGGAGCGGCCCACATCCGGCTGATTGACACGTCGCTGAACGACGACGCTCTCACCCCGGTTGCGGCGTTCCTTCCCCTCATGAATCTGTTGGGGAGGAGCCAACTCACCGTGGTCAGCGTGGAAGGCTCCGCCGC
>CALJUK010000564.1 GCA_937975745.1 uncultured Planctomycetaceae bacterium
CTTCCGCCCAACTGACTGCGAGGGGGCCCCCGTGTTCGTGCAGTGTGATGGCGGCTCGAACTGTGGACTGCCATGTCAGGAGACGCTCCTGGCGGACCCGGAGGGGTGTTTTGGACGGAACAATGGCCGTGTCGGTCTTGTCGTGCTGGGTGGCGTTGTTCTTCTCGGTATCTTCAGTCGCTTCCTGGTCGTCCTCGATTGCAGGTCTCTCGCCAAAGTTGACTGTGAGTAGGATGGGCTGCTTCTTGATTCGGTCCAGGCAGTGTCCGATGTCGTCTCCGCCCCACATGACAGGCTGCAATTCAAACTCGCTTGCGAAGACGACTGAACGGTCCCAGTCATCGCGGCTGTCGAACCGAAAGATCGGCAGAACCGATCCCTCGAGAACTTCAGACAACGTATCCAACGTGGGAGATTGCTGCGGGCGCCCGACTTCGATGTCGCCCCGTTCAAATCGTTTTGTGTGATCGGTATGCCAGCGCGCATCGAGCAGTGATTGCCGCAGATTGGCCGTCGCGCCCATCAATGTCGACGGGTAGTCGTTTCCACCGGGTGCGAACAGCCGCCACGAACTAAATCGACTGCAGGGAATGCGGACTGTGACAGCGGGGGCCTCGGCCGTCGAAAGGAGTGTCGCCTCGCCCGAAACGACACGACCGACCGGGACGACATGGACCACACTGAAACCTTGCTTCCTATACGCCAGCCGGTTGTCCGACTTGGCTTCCAGAAGCGTTGCGGCCGAGGCCGCTGCCGTAAGTTTCGCGTTGCCGCCCAATGGCAGGCCGGCATAGGCGTGGCGAGACTGGTCGGGAAGCTCGGGTGTTTCGGCGGTTGGTTTGGCTTTTTCGTCGATGAGTCGGCTGCTGGCTGCATCGATCAACCCGGCATACAACGACAGACCCTGCGCGTTGACGATGCGGGTATCGGCGGGAGCCGTCAGCGATTGGCCGACGTCAACAATGACACCGCGACGGGTCAGCAGGTCCCCCTGTTCGATCACTTGGCCCGGCTTGACGACAATTCGAGCACCGCGAAAAAGAATTGCGGACGGCTGATATCCGGGCTCTGGTGTCGCGGCGTGAAGAACCGCCGGCAGGAGGATCGCAGCGAGCGAAAAAAATGTCGTGACGAGAGATTTCATGGAGAGCTCACTCTGGATTGCGGTGAGGTAGATTCGCCGATGTCAGACGTTCGACAGACTCGTCCCGCTGGTCAACATTCGCCGTAAAGTCTTGCGGATTCTAGTAAATACTGGAAGACTGTGGGGGTTGGGCGGAGCGTGTCGACGTCTAAGTTACACCGATGGGACACTGCAATCCAAGTGGAAAGTGACTGGGGCTGAATCGAGATAAGGAAACTCGTTTTCGCCGGGAATTCGGGTTGTGGGGGAGGCCCGTGAATTGACATTGCCGAACTTTGATGTATGATTGTCACAGTCGTATACGACGATTCCTTCTTGACGCCTTTTGGCCCCTGTGGTAATAGCTAGGCACAATGTTTGGTGCCCAGCCGGGGAGTCGGGTCGGGAAGTGTGCTTGGCCCCCGCTAGTCTCTGTTAGACGGTTGTGCTGAACAGAGAGGGTGGCTTCGGGCAAAACAGGGGTGGATTAAGTCATCCCCCCACTCATCGCCTTGGTCAGGTGAATTTCCTGGGTCAGGCTTCTGTGCAGTGGTTGTGTCCCTCCCCTGCAACGCCTGTCTCTCTTGATGTCGGCAATTGTGCCGTTCGACCCAGTCTGGGTTGCTGGTTGCATCGGAGTGCCGGAGGAAACTGTCTGTGTCGTCCGAGTTCAAGTGAATGACGGGCGAGACGTATCTGGTCGATCAGCCTCTGGTGGCATCAACCATCCATAAATGTGGGAAGCCGTTATCGCGTTGGCTGGCTTCCTTCTGGCAATCACGAAGATAAGCTGAGGAGTCTGCGTTTTCGCCGACCGGTGTTCTGACGAGGCAGTGTTTCGAACAGGCGGTACTTTCGCTGGTTCGCTGCAGTGGCCCGTAAGAGTGCGGTGTTCTGTTGGCAGCGTGTCAGGCTCAAGATTTTCTACTGGTCCGTCTATCCTCTAGTGTCGGGTGGGACTGTTCTTTCCAGGGTGCGGCAGCGAAAGTCGACCGTGTCCGATTGGCGAGTTTAAGTTCCCGGCGCACAGCCCAGGGTAGGGCGTTACAGCGGAATATGGAAACGACGCCGCAGAGGTGTGGTGCCGTATGAGTGGCCGTCCGGGAAGGGCGGGCTCTCGTCGAGCGGCTTACTCAGTCACCTCGCTGTGTTCAAACAATGTGGATGAAAGTCCACGCACATCGCGTTGCCTCGGGATTGTCCGTCGCAGCGCAGTGAAGTCAAATACGGGAGCATCTTGAAGGACCCGTACGGCGGCGACGGATTGCTGGCCAGCGGTAGCGTGCTTTTGTGCGTGTCCCTCGCAGATGCAAGTCTCGGAATCTGGTCGGTCTTCGGTCGCCAGTTGCTCCATCCTGTTGTGGTGGGGTGAGTGGGCTCTACGCAGTTGTGGAGCTCGATGGCAGCACAGGGGAAACCACAGGTTCATCGCCTTGGGGTGTTGGTCGTTACACCGGACGACAGGGAACGTCGGACATTCGGTGCCGAGAACACATTCATCGGTCGGTCGTGTCCCCACGTGTCTTTCGCTGATTGGTGATCCGCGAAGCACAGCGTGTGGGCTCGGCAGACGATGTGTGCGAGTCGTCGAAGACGTTTCCCGGTTGAGAATGCGCACGGGAAACCGTGTTGGCAGAATTGTCTCTGCTGGCAATCCGGCGGTCCGGCCGGTTATGTCGCAGGGAAGTGAGTTCGCAGAGAGATTCAATTTCAGTCCCGCGGAATGAACCGCATCGGGCATAAGCCTGCAAGTTGAGAATGGATTTGTGCATGAGTGTGAAGGAACAGGTGGTTCAGCCGACGACGAAACGTCGAAAGCGGACCACGAAAGATCAGAACCAGGAAGATCGGGCTCCCGTCAATCAAGAGAATGAGGAATTCGTGACTGTAAACTCCGCATCCAACGAGCATTCCGATGGCCAAGGTTCCCAGGCATCTGAACCGAATGCCGAGAGCAAAGTGGATTCGCAGTCGGGGGATGGCAATGGAGGCGGGGGACGC